>CAZHBL010000130.1:0-10692 GCA_964530105.1 uncultured Pirellulales bacterium
GCTTGATGGCCGAGCGGTGTGTGCATACAATCGTGCCGTCATATCATTTGTCCGGTTTGGAGCCGGCCGGATTGAAAATAGTGTGAAATCAGTAATATCAGGACTGAAAAATGGGAAATAAAGAAAGATTTACCAATAGCACATCAAATGTAAAGCCTAAAAACCTGCATCATTTATTCTACATTTTCTTGCTGGTTATGGCTGGCGTTTCGATTTCGGCCGGCGAGAATCCGCGAACCGGCCCTTCCGTTGATTTTGGCCACGGCCGGCTTAAAGTATCGGATAATAAGCGATTTATTGTCCATGAGGATGGGACGCCTTTCTTTTATTTGGGCGATACGGCCTGGGAGCTTTTCCATCGGCTCGGCCGCGACGAAGCGGAAAAATACCTCGAAATACGAAGAAAGCAGGGCTTCACGGTGATTCAGGCCGTGGTACTCGCCGAGTTGGATGGACTCAACACGCCGAATGCCAATGGAGACAGGCCTTTGAACCATAACGATCCAACGAAACCAAATGAGGCATATTTCAAACACGTGGACTGGATTGTCAACAAGGCCGAAAAAAAAGGAATCTATATCGGTATGCTTCCGACCTGGGGCGATAAAGTGGCAAAGGCCTGGGGCAAAGGGCCGGTCATTTTCACCAATGACAATCTCGATGATGCACGAGCTTACGGCAGCTTTCTCGGCGCTCGCTATAAAGACAAGCCCAATATTATTTGGATTCTCGGCGGAGATCGAGTGGCGGACAGCACCGAGCAAATCTGGCGGGCGATGGCAGAGGGCATCAAACAGGCCGATCAGGGCCGGCATCTCATGACCTATCATCCACAGGGCGGCCGTTCGTCGGCTGAGTGGTTTCACAATGATGATTGGCTCGATTTTAACATGCTTCAATCCGGCCACGACCGGTTTGACAGACCGAACTATCAACCGGTATCGAAGGATTATAACCGCAAGCCAATCAAGCCGTGCTTCGACGGCGAGCCTCGCTACGAGGACCATCCCGTCAACTGGGATCCGAAGAACGGCTGGTTCAATGATTTCGACGTCCGGCAGGCGGTGTACTGGTCGCTCTTCGCCGGGGCATTCGGCCATACTTACGGCTGTCACGACGTTTGGCAGATGTACGCTCCAGGCCGCCAGCCTATCTCGTCGGCGCGGAATTATTGGTACGACGTGCTGGAACTGCCGGGCGCCTGGGACATGATGCACGTTCGAGATTTGATCGAGTCGCGTCCGTTTTTGACTCGCGTGCCGGATCAGTCGCTGATCTCAGGAGATGCCGGCAGCGGCCCCGAACATATCCAGGCAAGCAGGGGCGAAGATTACGCCTTCATCTATCTGCCTTACGGCCAAAATTTCCGCGTGACTCTCGGAAAGATTTCCGGCAGTAAAGTCCGGGCCTGGTGGTTCGATACTCGAACGGGTCAAACCGAATCCGCCGGCACATTCGACAATCACGGCACAAAAGAATTCGACCCACCCGGTGAGGCCAAAAGGGGCAACGATTGGGTTTTAGTCCTCGACGATGCGAGCAAAGATTACCCGCCACCCGGCCAAAAGCACTGAGTAATATATTTTCCAACGCTGTTTATAGCCTTATGAAGGAGTGTCTAAATGAGCAGAATCAAAAATATTGCCGCTTTGTCTTTATGTTTATTTTTTGCTATCGAGGTTTGCTGCGGCGAAGACTGGCCCCAGTTTCGCGGACCCGGCCGCGATGGCAAATCGACCGAGACCGGACTTCTGAAAAAGTGGCCCCAGGACGGTCCGGAACTTCTGTGGTTTGTCAAAGGCTTGGGCATAGGTTATTCATCCGTGGCCGTAGCACGCGGATTTGTATATACGACCGGTATGATTGACGGCGAAGGATTTCTGTTCGCGTACGATCTTGCGGGCAATCTGAAATGGAAAAAATCTTACGGCCCGGAATGGACAGGATCGTATAAGGGAACCCGGACTACACCGACGGTTGACGGCAATCGCGTCTATGTCTTCAGCGGCACAGGATTGTTGGCCTGCTACGAAACCGGGACCGGCGGGAAAATCTGGCAAGTGAACACATTGGAGAAGTTCGAGGGCAAGAACATTCGTTGGGGCATGAGCGGCTCACCTTTGATTGATGGCGACAAAATCTATTGCACCCCCGGCGGCAAAAAGGGCATCATTGTTGCGCTGAATAAAATGACAGGCCGGACTATCTGGGCCACTACCGGTCTGGATGAGTCATCGGCATACAGTTCGGCTATTCTCATCGAAAGAGGCGGCAATCGCCTGTTAATAACTATTATTCAAAAATCGGTCATCTGTGTAAACGCAGACAACGGCAAACTGATCTGGCGGGAACCTTACGTGACACCTTCCGATACCGGCGGCATTACGCCGGTCTATAAAGACGGATGTGTGTACGTTACCAGTGCGGTCGAGCGCGAGTTTACGAGAGGCGGGGTAATGTTCGAGCTTTCAGCCGACGGGACATCGGTTACCGAGAAATGGAATGACCAGACTCTCGACTGCGGCCACGGCGGGGTTGTACTTGTCGATGGGTATCTGTACGGCTCGACCTTCGACGGTATTCCAAAGGGCGACTGGGTCTGTCTTGACTGGGACAGCGGAAAAGTTATGTACAAAGCCAAATGGAACGGCAACAAGGGTTCGATTATTTACGCCGACGGCATGATGTATTGCTACGATGAAAATACCGGCGACGTGGCCCTGGTCAGACCTTCGTCAAAGGGCTTTGATATAGTCAGCACATTCAGTGTCACCGAAGGTGACGGTCAGCACTGGGCCCATCCGGCAATATCCGACGGCCGGCTCTACATCCGCCATGGCGACGCCCTTATGGCCTACGATATAAAAAGCGAATAGCTTCGGTGTACGGCAGGGATTCTGTTACTGCCCGCCAGTCTGCCTGGTTAAGTGCTTTCACTTTCCCGCTGTTCTTTGTCGCTTTTAACCTGGCTCATTGCGGCCAGACCGCCCATGGCTCCGAGGTTCATCGTTTCCAGTGCCGAGCTGGGCACGATAATCATCGAGCCTTTTTCTTTCAAACCCTCGAACAGCATATTCATGCCGCGAAGGTGCATTGCGCCGGGATTGCGCTCGTACTCTTTGGCGGCCTGGGCGAATTTTGCGGCGATTTCAGTCTCGGCTGTGCTTAAAATGATTCTTGCCTGCCGCTCGCGTTCGGCCTGGGCCTGCTTGGACATGGCATTCTCCAGGTCTTTCGGAATAATGATGTCACGTATCTCCACGGACTGGACCGTAATGCCCCACGGATTTGTCTTTTCGTCTAAGACTTCCCGCAATTTATTTCCAAGCTCGCCGCGATGCGTCAGCATATTTGCCAGATCGTGTGTCCCGATAATGTCCCTCAAAGCGGTTTGCGCCGAAAGGACGATAGCTAAGTAGAAGTTCTCCACCTAGAAGATGGCTTTCTTGGCGTCCCAGACCATCCAGAAGCAAATTGCATCGACGTTGACGGGGACCGTGTCCTTCGTGAGTGTGGACTCGGAGCTGAAATCCGTCGAGCGTATCCGCATATCGACGGAGCGGAGGACGCTTTCGATTATCGGGATAATAAAGAATGGGCCGGGCCCTTTAAGGGCACGGAACTTGCCGAGCCGTAAAACTGCGGCACGTTCCCACTGGTTAGCGATCTTGATGCCTAAAAGGCAGATCGCCGCAGCAATGGCGGTACAGATAACGATGTAGATATTCAGCCTGTCCCAGGTGCCTTCGTAAAGCCTGCTGACAATGGCGCCGGCCAGCGCGACCACGACGGCGGCAAGAAAGGCGACCCAGTTGAGGGAACCTGCCTCGGCTTGAAACTGCGGCGTTGCCCTGTACTCCCGGGTGAGGCCGGGGAATGTGTCACTGGTTTTTCTTGTTTTGGCCATTTTCCAATCTCCTATTTAAATGAGTAACGATTTCTTTCAGAGTAAAACCGTATTGATGACCACGTGCGACGAGCTCATCGCAGATTTGTCGCAGCATACGTTTCTTTTCGTCCTCGCCGATCTCAACCTGTTGGTCGCTTACAAAGGTGCCGGTGCCTTGCTGTGTGTCTAATATTCCTAAAATTTCCAACTCCGAATAAGCTTTGCGTACGGTATTGGGATTAATCTGCAGATCCACTGCTAATGCTCGAACTGTAGGCAACTGTTCGCCGGGCATGAGCCGGTCCGAGGCAATGCCGTAGCGAATCTGGTCCACAATCTGGCGATGGAAGGGCACGCCGCTTTTCAAATCCAGCTTAAATTCAACCATATCAAATTCTCACTAAAAACAAAAAAATTAGTATGCTATAACTATAATGTATTATAATTATAGCACACTAATCCAACAAGTAAAGAAAAAAATAAAATATTTCTGAAATTTTTGCACGACCCCCAGAACCCCCAGAGATGGTCTGGGGGCTAAACGAGATTGGCTTTGTTTTTTGCCGACCAGAACCGCCAAAAAACATAAAAACACTCATAAATCCTTATTATTAATGAACTAATATTATATTTCCCATTTTAACATTGGCTTTGTTTTTTCAAACAGGATTCTCTTAGACACGGATTCACACCGATTAACACTGTTGTTTGAGCCACACAGGGCACAGCCCTATGGGACAGGAAGGCCACCAAGAAATAATCAATAATAAATCGAAAATCGTAAATCGTAAAGGTCCCCGCCTTCTACATCCTGTCTCCTGTGTTCTGTATTCTATACTAAGTATGTTGTGTATTATACTAAACATTTTTCAAAAATCAAGCAAATTCCAAAAAAGTCTCCGTGAGACGGCGTTTCTTAGATTAGCCACAGAGGTCACAGAGAAATAATATTGTCATACTCCGCAGGACGCCTTACGGCGTAGCAGAAGCAGGGACAATAATCTTTTAATAAAAAATGGTGTGCATGAATATAGGTTGATTTGTAAGAAAACTGAGAACCACGAAGAAATATGTAAGACGTCCCAGGATTTCACTCATTTTCTTTTTTCCTTGCTCGACAGGTAGCAACATCTATAATTGAAAATAGCGGATTTGACAACTCTGAAGCGGCAACATCGTAGTATGTGATTTCTTGCTTTATGAAGAGAGGCTTGGGATGTTATATGGAAGCCTTATAAACACTATTGAGCAAAAGGAATATCTAAATAATGACTACAAGCATAAGCTTCATTTTCTGGGGACTCCTTCTCGTTATCCTGGACTTCAACGTTAACCAGTTTGACTTACTGCCCGACTTCATTGGATACATATTAGTGGCGGTTGGTGCCGGTGGTCTTATTAGCATCTCAGGCCAATTTACTACCGCTCGAAATTCATGTTGGGCATTAGTTGCCTTGTCGATCATAGGCATGGTCGTACGAGGACCTTTGGGTTTGTTTTTAGGAATCATACACTTAATTGTAAACTGTATTATGATGTGGTTTCTTCTTGGCGGCTTCATGGATCTTTCAATCTCGTACAAGCGACCTGATCTCGCAGTGAAGGCATCAAACCGGCGTACTATATACGTTGTCCTCATGTGTATAGCCACTTTGATATCGTTTCTTGCACAAGGAAGCCGTGATATGGCAGCCTTGTTAGTAGTCGCAGTTGTTGTAGCGATGCTTGTTCTTGTTATAATGATTCTTCACCTGATCCACCAAATAAAAACTGTAATTGATCCAAAACTCTAACAAGGGGGGAAATCAAGGGACACCTTATCTATTTAATCCTCTCAATGGGGAATTATCGGTATACGACTGCCCCATAGGAGATGCATTTTTCGATGAGTTGTGCTTGATAATGATAGAATCGTAGCTTGCCCCATCTTCATAAATATCACGCGTTTTTATTCGGTGGGCCAAGGCCCACCCTACATTAATTGGGGCGCAGGAATCGGTTGGAATTAGGTATGATAGTCCCGGAATTGTCCTGGTTTTTTCCTTTAATAATTGGTGCGATCCATCACATCTTATCTGCTTAGCCTCGAATGAAAACATATGCACCTTTTTTAACGGGACGTCTGAATTCGTAAAGACTTCTATGTATTTTGATGCGTCCCTTTTTGTGTGTTTCTATCTTAGGTGAGCCGATGATCAGTCCATAGTAATCCCTAAAAAAGGACCAGGTGATTTCTACGCTTAGCCCATTTAAAGATGTAGAATTGCTGACAGAAATAAACTTGGGATTAAGATTAACCAGACACTCGGGCAAATCATCACCGAAGCCATCATCAGAACTGTAATGTTGTCCTGCATGCTTTGCTCCGTCGTTTGCCAGCCATGTCTGGATGGCATCGATCTCTGCTTCTTGCAGAATCCACTGCTCGAAACCTTTCAGGAAGGCGGGAGATGGAGACAGAGGGGGAGGAATATATAAGAAAGCACAGATTACAATGACAGGACCAAGGAATAACAATGCAAGCATAAACAAAATCTGACGAATATTGCTATGTTTGAGCACAAGACTAATCAGTCTAATCAATGCAAGAATTGAAGCAGGTATAGCAATGGATATCAAAAGAAGGCGTAATATTAAAGAAAGATGGAAACAATGGGTAAAGCAATAGTAAACGTCATTCCGTGCGCCGGCTGTGTACTCAAATCGGTGAATGATAATAGAACCACCAATTGCCAGGACTGTTAGAACAACGATGAGAATGATGCAAGCTTTGCTCGGAATTTCCCTTTTAAGCTTCATAAAAATTCTCCCGCACAATTGAATCTCAATAATATCAAATTCTCAATGAGATTATAACAATTCTCTCAGAGTCTTACTAAGTTCAATTTCGAACATTTACTTCTTCGTGTTCGCTAATTTTTTGCAGAAGGCTTCGGATTCCCAGTTGTTTATGAAGTCCTGCAGTCGTTTGTTCAAAGTTCGATTTATGTCACATTAACAACATTCCCTTGGTGACACCTTACAGCGGGGCAAGCGAATCCCTGGGGGACAGATTTTCCATACTACTCATTCCGGGAAACGGACATTGGCCGGGATTAAGAATGGTTTCCGTGAAATTGGGCCAGAACCTTAATTAGGTCAGAATACAGGGTTTGCCCTTATAAGAATCATTCCTTTTTCTCGTTTAGAATACGTATTACATGTGTTTTGAACAGAAATTAGTCGGGAAATTTGCATCTTCCTTATAATGGGTAATACTTTATAAAGGAGGAAATATCATTTTTGTCCCTGATGATCCAATCTATCTTGGAGAGCAATCGACATGAGCGACAAAGATATCTCTTTGGCCCGGCCGATGCACGAAAAGAAAGCATGTTGCGAAAAGTACAATTTTTTACGTCTGATCGATGTAAAAAGTACTGTTATAATCTCTACTCTATTGCTTTTATGGACAATGGCCTTTGTTGTGCTGATACGGCACGTTTTTGCTTCCTATGACAATACTGTACAAGTAGCTGACGCTGTTATTCATATTACAAATGAGACCTCAAGGCTTGCCGAAGAAAGGTGGAAGTGGGAAGGTGGGCCAGGTCCTGAAGATAGGTGGAGACAAGAACAAGAGGCTAAAAGGCGAGAAGAAGAACGCCAACGAATTATCTTCGCGCATCTCATACGTGATAAATTTCCCGTCCCTGACGCATTTTCCAACCCTGCTGTGCGTTCCAGCCATAACCGACTTGGAATTGACCGGACGGTAGCCAAACAAAATACAGCCGATGTGGAACGGTTAGAAGGTATTTTTGACTGGGAAGATGATAAGGTTGATTTCAGCATACAAAGAGGGATTGAGAATCTGGCAGATCAATATGCTATTGAAAGTGATACTGTTAAAACCTACTTGCTTAGAATGGTCAAGCTTTATAATGTAGTGGATGCTACGATTGGATTTGCAGGTATCTGGCTCGTTTTATCTTTAGGTGGTTTGATAATATGTGAACTTATTAGGTGGTTCTTTCTTGGCTTTTTTAATTACGTAGCCAAACATATCGTGTAAATCCGGCAGGATCCTACTTCTTTTTGCTTGCTAATTTTTTGCGGAAGGCCTCTGATTCCCAGTTGTTAATGAAGTCTTCCTGACGCTTGTTTAAGGTTAAAATCCCGCCCATTCGATTTGCGTTTGTGCGAATGAATATCGAGTACAGCACAATGTCCCGTACGGTCGGAGCAATTTTTTCGGTCCCGGCGACAAAAAGGCCGATGTCTTTGACAAGAAACGCCACAGCAGGTTTTTTGCCTTTTTGTATTTGTTGTTTAAGCCGGCCGGCAATACTTTGCGAATTGCATTTGTCAATCCACATCGCAGCACCGTTGGCATAAACAAGCTCATCGGGTGTTAAGGAACCCCAGAGCAATTTCTTTGCATCTTTTTGATTTAAGAAATCGGCGATTGCATCGTTGTAATAATACCATATCTGTTGGTGTGTTCTTAAAGCCTTTGAACATGCCCGTTCAATGCAAAGCTTATAGTCGCTGATTTTCTGCTGGTCGATGGTCTTTGCGCTTCCGGCTTTTGGCTGCCTGAGATTACTATTGCATTGTTTTATGACCCTTCGGACGAATCGGAGGGCGCCGTCGGCGGTTTTTGCTGTGATAAACAATCCATGTTTGTGCAGGAAAAGGATTGCTGGGCTTTTGCCGAATTGGCGCTGATAGCGGTCAACAAGCCGGGCGATTCTTTTGGCCAGCATGAAGCCCGGATCAGTGTAGGGGACCCAAAGCGGCGGCAGTTTTTCATCCTTGAACAGCTTTTCGAGTTTTTGCTTTCCATTTTTCGCATTGTGATAGGCACCCGCCGCACTCGGATGAAGATGAATCACGCATTTATCCAGCCATGCGTGCAAATGTGCCTCCACTGATGGCCGAGCTATGGTTTTAATCTTATCGTCACACGCAAGCAAGAGCCGGTTTACTACTTCCGGTTCCCTGCGCTTGGGGGGCATTTTTGCTAAGCTTTTATCTAATACGACCGAGCGCGCCAAATCGAGCCTGAGCCGGCGCCAGCCCTGTTTTGCGTTCATATCCTTTAGGGCCGTGCCGCTTGCCTTGATATACATATACTTACCGTCCGCCGTCTTTACAGATGTATTGCCGCCTCCGCCCTGAACGAGGGTTGGATCTCCTCCGGTTTCATTTGATATCTTTATCAAATCCTCCAATGCTTTATTCATTATCAAATACTCCTTTATGTCTATTGGACAGTAAAAAATCTAAAGTGAACTAAAGTGCCTAAAATTTAAAGTGACTAAAATGCTTAAAGTTAAGAGCGGCGCTGCCCCACTTTAGCTCACTTTAGGCACTTGTAACTTTAGTTCACTTCTCATTATCTTGGTGTAGCATCCGGCAAACCACCATCGACAGGAATCGTGGCGCCTGTTGTAGGTGTTTGGCGCGTTGCAAAGAACAATACGGCGTTGGAGACGTGCCGGCCCGTAATCTTGGCTTTTAACAGATTCCTGCCCTGGTAATACTCCTGCAAACCATTTTCATCAAGTCCTCTGGCTTTCATTCGACTGGGTCCGATTTCTTCCCATAAGCCGGATTTGTACTTACCTTCGGAAAATACCGCATCCGGCGCAACCATATTTACGCGAACGCCGTATTGTGCCAGCTCAAGACTGGCAATACGCCCCAACTGGTGGGCGGCCGCTTTTGTGGCGCTGTAAGCGCCGAAGCCGGCGCCGGGGCTGGGAACGTTCTTCGTGGATACGATAATAACGTCACCCCCGGTGCCCTGAAGGATAAAGTGTCGGGCGATTTCACGAAGCGTCAGAAAAGTACCTTCGACGTTTACTTTTTCGAGTCTTTTGAAGTCATCGAGGTCTATATCTTTTAAAAATGAAACCAGCGGGATGCCGGCATTAATTACCACAATATCAATTCCGCCCCAGGTCAGAGAAACACTTTCAAGACCGCTAACGACAGACTCTTCTTCAGTGACATCGATTGGAATCCCTATCACGCAGTCACCGGCTGTTTGCTTCAGATCAGCCGTAAAGCTGTCGAGTTTCTCGCCCGGAAGGTCGGTAGCGGCCAGATGACAGCCCTTTTCCAGAAGCCCGCAGCAAATGCCGTAACCAATGGCTCCGGCGGCACCGGTTACCAGCGCGACCTTATTGTGAAGAGGTAAATCAGAAACATCAACCTCTCGGTCAACATAAAGTATCCCCAGCTCACGAAGGCATACGATTTCCGGTTTATTGCCGTGCTGTTGTGAATAATCTGAAATCGTGTTGCTTAATTGTTTGCGGAGAGTTTCCGGTTCGGCGTTATAATCCACATCGCTTAAGAAAAGCGACGGGTTCTTGCCTTTTGTTAAAGGTGCAGGGTATCGCGGAGCCTCAGCATTTTTTGCAGTCCCGGCAAAATTAATAGCTTCTTCACTTGTCAAAGATTTCAAAATGACAGGCTTATACGGCATGTCCGGGTTATCTGTCCACTCTGCCAGAAGCCCGCGAACAATCGGTGCTATTTTAGCTAAATTATTCATCATTATTTCCCGGCGGTATCGTTTACAGCACTTATCATAAACTTTGCGTTTTCCAGCGGTGTTTTGCCATCGAAGACCGCGCTTCCCGTGACTATAATATCCACATCCATTCGGGCGACGTCCGCTATGTTATCGCGAGTGATTCCACCATCAACACCTACAAGAATATCTTTCTTTGCGTTACTTAGCATTGTTCTTATTCGGCTGAGTCGTTCTTCAGTTGAAGGGATAAACTTTTGTCCGCTCCAGCCGGGAT
>CAZHBL010000131.1:0-10676 GCA_964530105.1 uncultured Pirellulales bacterium
CGCATCCTTGACGTACAGAAAATCCCGCACCTGCTCACCGTCGGCATATTCCGGCCGGTTAGACTTGAACAGGCGGACTTTGCCGGTCGTTTTAATCTGCTCGAAGGCCTTGACGACAAAGCTTATCATATCACCTTTGTGATACTCGTTCGGTCCGAAGACGTTAAAGTATTTCAGGCCCACAATCCTGCTGAACAGCCCGGCCCGGCGGGCCCACATATCGAACAAGTGCTTGGAATAGCCATACATATTTAAAGGCCTTAAGACCTCAATCTTCTCTTCATCGTCGCTGAAGCCGGCGGAACCGTCCCCGTAGGTAGCCGCGCTGGATGCGTAGATAAAACGAATATCGGCGTCCGTCGCCCATTGGGCCAAAAGCTTGCTGTATTCGTAGTTATTCTTCACGAGGTAGGAAGCATTCGTTTCCGTGGTGTCAGAGCAGGCGCCGAGATGAAAGACGACATCAACAGGGCTATCGAGCTTGTCTTCAATCACCATTTCCAGAAAATCGTCTTTCTCGACATAATCGGCAAAAGACAGATTCCGCAGATTCTTCCACTTCCGGTCCGCGCCAAGCTCGTCAACGACAAGGATGTCGCTAATTTGTCTTCTGTTCAGCTCGGCAATCAGTGCCGAACCAATAAAGCCGGCACCCCCGGTGACTATAATCATTATGTAATTTCCTTATTGTCCAGTTTGAGTTTCTATAAACTTAATTTCCCGTCTCTAATATGTCAAATGTTTATGCCCTCCGGGCGCATAAAAAAAGCCGCTCATAGATAAGCGGCCCCGAAAATCAACTACCAGATGAAAATTCAGCACAAAGCGATATAGCTTGCAATTGCCAGAATCAAAATCCGCCTCTTGTTAAAAGCAAATGGAAGCCAGGTTTCATAATAAAACTTTTTCATCGGACACCCAAACAAACAGTAAGTTCAAATAATTTATTCTCTTACGATGTTACTATCATAACCGAAAGAGGCAATAAAAGCAAGAAAATTCACCATTTCTAAGGCGTAAGTACTTGTATTCAAGATACTTATGACCTAAAAAATAAGATATTTTTTGCGACTTATCGATCCCGGTACAAACGTGGAAATCTCAGTCCGGCACTCATACTTCTACCGGTAACTGTTGCTAAAGCGCCAAGACCGATAAGAAGGAGAATATCAAATATAAGGATGCTAATTAAGAGATTACAGATGATTATTCCGGCATGAAGACCGAATCCGCGGCCGGTTCCAGCAAAAACTCACTCTATTTGAAATCTGCCGATGAACATTGGCATCACATCACACATAATAGTATTAATAAGAATATTTCTAAAAGAGTTTACTTGACCTCAAAACAAAGACGGATTAGATTGTTCGGTTCTTATTTGTGTAAAAAGTATTTGAAGAAATGTATAGTTGACAATGCAATTCATATCGCGTTATAATATCGCGATTGAGTTAGTTATAAGGAGACTAAAAATGACTGAATATATGCAATATTTGGCCTTTTGGACACCGGGGCCCTTTGAGCTTATCATTATCCTCGTTATCGCTGTTCTTCTGTTCGGTAGAAGATTGCCCGAAATTGCGCGTGGTCTGGGTAAGAGTATGACCGAGTTCAAAAAGGGAATTCACGAAGTAGAAGAAACCAAGGACGAATTGGTCAATGACGTCAGGAAAATCGGCGATGATGTGGCCAAAGAAACGAACAAGGCTGCCGGTCTGGACAATACAAATGATTCGATGAGCTAACTCCCATACGGCCGTAACCTTCTGTGGACTCACCTTGTCAGAAAATGGGCAAAAAGGAAAAGAAAAAAAAAAGCCGGTCAGCCCTCTCGACACCACTATGAGTTTGGGCGACCACCTGGAGGAGCTGCGCGCCCGCTTGATTCTGGCTATTGTCGGTCTTCTCATTGGAACAGGAATATGCCTGTCTTTCGGCACGCGGATTATCAAGTTCATCGAAAGGCCATATACCAAAATATTTCAGATATCTGATAACAAGTCTCAAACAGATGAAGAGACAATAAAGCTTTTAAATAATCTTTTTAACAATACTCGCCGGAAACTGGCCGCTGATCCGAATACCCAAGGCATTGAACCGAAAACTGAGGCATTCGTACAGAAGTTTTGTACAGAGGCTCTTTTGGCATTATTTAACGATCCGAACTATACAGCCATCCGTCCGTCAGGGAATCAGATATCTCCTGAACGTCGTCTTCAAATACTCAGCCCGGCTGCCGGTTTCGTCAGCTATATCAAAATTGCATTGATGGCCGGTCTGATCCTGTCGTCTCCCTGGGTCTTCTATCAGATATGGATGTTCGTAGCTGCAGGACTTTACCCCCATGAGAAAAAATATGTTCACTCAGCCGTACCATTTTCCGCAGTGCTGTTTGTCACCGGAGCTTTGTTCTTCCTTTTTGTTGTGGCGCCGCTAACACTCGGTTTCCTTGTAAAGTTTAATGAAGGTATACTTGACGCCAGGTCCAATTTCACTTTTGCCGACTATATTTCATTTATCACGATGCTCATGCTGGTTTTCGGTATGGCATTTCAGACTCCGGTTGCGATTTTCTTTCTTAACAGAACCGGTCTGGTCTCAATCCAGGCACTGCGCAAATCAAGGAAATTTGTTATACTCATCATTTTTATCGTAGCTGCGATGGCCACTCCACCGGACGTGATCTCTCAAGTCACTCTTGCCATACCCCTGTACTTTCTATTTGAACTGGGCATAATCCTCAGTGTGTTTGCAGAACGCAGGAGGAAATCACAAAAGAAAGCCGCATAATCACACTCCGGCTCTTACGGCTTTATTCACCCATGCGTTTTACCTGGTAATAGTAGGTGGCATAGCGGCCGTCAATCTCGAATGAATTACCTGTACTATCCACTTGCTGAGACGTAGGCACGCCATAAACATCCACGACTTTCACCGAACTCAGCGCGGCGCCTTTGAATGTAAGAGTCGCTTGTACCGGCTCAAGTAACAACGGAGGACCGCCTGTTTCGATCAGTGTCGTACCGTCTTCGTTATAAACCGAACCGAGCTGTTTGTCCTGCGCCATAGCGGTAATGAGAATGTGTGTTGACTCGATCAGAGGCCGGTTATCCAGCGGCGTAAACAGCAAGCTGACAAAAGGCGTCCGGCCGATCCGGACGGTTACGCCGGGCAGATCAAACGTGCGTCCTTTGGCAAAACCGATAACACCCTGCGTCTTATCCGAATGGACGGTGACAATCTTTGCACCATAGTCCCAGGTTAGCTGGCCCGTGCTGCTTCGAATAGTCTGCGCCTGCCGGTCCCAATATTCAGTCAATTCTCCGAGATAGGATGGTTCCAGGCCGTCCTCGATTTTTAGTGTCACGCGCCCTATGGCCAGAGCCTCTACGGGCGTATCGCCGTGTGCAAGCAATTCGTTCTCATCATAACCGGTCGGGCCAAATTCCTGTCGAAGCTTATCGACGCCTGCAAAAATATCGTCTGTTGACAGCCGGCTTGCTGAGATAACATCTCCCTCTTTAAAGTGGTTGTTATAGATAGCAAAGGCCAAAGCCGGGAACTGGCCTATATAGTGCGGCGTGCAGGTGACATAAGAACTCATGCCGGGCCAGCCGTTGCCCATAAATGCGCGGGATGCGGCAAAGTGATAAGATGCGTCCCAACCCTGTAAACCCATGCCGTAGAAAGCGAACAGCGGCGTAATCTCAGCCTTCCACTGGTTAGGCGGTTTCTGCGTCCATTCGGTCATGATGAACGGTTTGTCCTCGACCTGCCAGAAACCGCTGGAGAGAATTCCGCGACCGGCTTTATTCATGTGGGTGTCATTGCTGACCGAGCCTGTGGTGATGTTGTGGCCGCCGGCGCCACCGCCGAAGTAATTGTGGCGGTCGATTGCACCCATCGCATCGTCGGTCCAGAGATTGGCCGCCGATGCCGCCGGCCCGCCTGCCTTCCATGCGGTGGTAACAGTAACTGCCTTGTATCCCAGATCTCGGAGCCGCTGCTCTCGGCGCTCATAATAATCCCGCTGGAGTTCGGCTAAGAAACGAATGAAATCGCCCATCCGCTTTTTTTCGCTGCTCTTGTTGAAGCGCGGGCCATCCGTTTCCATTTCCCATGCACCGTACATCTTCATCTTCGGATTATCGACCGAATCATCGGACCTTATACCAGTGCCCCAGGCGACCTTCAGATTCCTATCATTGCTGTAGTGACCCTTCACCCAGTTCATCCACATCTCGCCGAGGATCGCTGCATGACGGTCAAGGTTGCCATTATTGTACTCAGCCACGTCGTTCAATGGGGCATGCCAGAAAATGCTGTCTTCGTTATGCACTTCGACAATCGCAAGTGCCGGATCATTCTTATAAGCCAGTCCTGTATATGGATTGACATGCTCGAGAAGCGTACTTTCCCACTGCCACTCCGCGTCCTGAAGCTGCTGCATCATGGTTACAACGCCGGAGGTGCTTTTCCCTGCCCCTTTATCCGGCAACTCGTCATAAAGGTCCGTCGGATAGCTATCGTCCGGCGTGATTACATGTGGGTAGAACAGCGACCATGTCATGTAGATGCCATTTTCCTTAAGGATCGAAAACCACCGGTCCCACCTGTCCATTCTTGTCGGATCGAACTGACGACTGCGGCTGCCCGACTGAAGGAGACCCAGCACGCTTTGCACCGGATGCTGGCGCACCATGTTGATGCCGTACTTGGCATAGAACCTGGCCTGGCGACGCTGTGACTCAACAGTCTCGGTCATCCCGGCATCAACTCCCCAGAATTTGACCTGCATGCCGTCCTCGAAAACGAAATCCTTGCCGTTCCGTTTGAGAAAACCGTGCTGTCCGGCGGGCTTTTCAATCAAGTGACTCATATCGATAATCGAATCCGGGGAATGTTGGTCCGGCCCGGCCATTAGCATAAACCAGTCATCCGGCCCCGGTACAGGTGGATTCGGATCGGGCCGAACAACCCCCGTGGGCGCCCATGGAAAATTTGTAAAAGCAATCGCATCGATGCCGCCATGACCTTCCTTATCCGCTCCATCACGGTCCGAAATGCGCACCTTCAGAGTGTGCGAACCCACCGACAAATCGACCGAAGCACCATACGTCCATGCGATGAATCGTATATCGATGCCGGGATCGACCAGGTCAAGCTGGTTAGTAACAAAAGATAAATCGATATCCTGCCAGGCCCCGTCGTCGATGCTGTAGCTGTAATCGGCCCCGCCGTTGCTGTTGCGAAACGGATTGAGCCGAATCCACCACGAATAGTTTCCGCCTTCGGTGACAGTAAGGCTATACTCCGCCGTGCCGGAATCGTGGAAATTATTGCTCGTGTAGTGCGAATGCCAATCGCCATCGGAAACACCGGGCTCTCCGGGCGATAAGAGATCCTTCGTGATTTTGTCGTTATGGTACCACGACCCGGCGCCCTGCGTCTCAACAAAGGTGGACGTTTTATAATCTTCTCCTTCGATCCAGATCGCCTCATTCGCCGCAGCAGGCATTGAAAAGCAAGCCAGCAATAAATACGCCGCAACGGAAAGTCCGGCAGAAAGTATTTCACTTTTTCTCATTTTCTATTTCCTCGTTAAGAAACCATAAGAACAATTGACCCTATCCCCTCACATCGCCGTTTGAATCTCGCCACGCGTATCACACAGGCTACCAATATTCAGGAGCTGAGTCAATACTCGATATGCCAATATCGCTTGGCCCGGCACTTAAATTGCGGGATTAGTCGTTCAATATTCATTCCAATAAATTGCCAGGATGCTGATTATATGCTATAATACGACAGGTTTAGAAAACTACTATTTCAAATAACCTAAACTTGGAAAGGTCAGAAAATGCAATCGCTAAGAAAAGAACAGGCACGGCCAGTCTGTCCAAAAGCAGATAAATCTTTCAAGCATCAACGAAAACATCACTGGATCAGGTGGATATTTCCGATAAGCGGTTTGTTGGCACTGCTGTGGTTTCTGCTTCGAGTGATACCAAAGCCTTCGCGTGCGGCGTATCCGTGCCAGCATGTCGCCTTTCCATTAGCATCTGGTTTCGCGCTCTGGCTGGCGGGCGCCGTCGGCTCGGTCGCAGCCTTTCGCAAGGCAAAACGCTGTTTGGCACAGTCACGTTATATACTGTGTGTCATGCTTATTGCCTTGAGCGTCGGTTCCATCTGGTTTGTTCAAAGCATCACGGCCGAAAAAATTATCCTCGCCGACGAGCCGACCTCAAACGCCCCGATTGGAGTTGCCAAGGGCATTCATTCCGGGCGCGTTGTCTGGGTCCATGACCCTGATGCAACCGACTGGACAGGCCCCGGCAATGGGCACTGGTGGCAAAGCAACCACACAAACCAGGCCGAGGTGGACAAGATGATGAGCCAAGCAGTCAGGTCATTGAGCGGCGAACAAACCGACGCCGCTGCATGGAACAGCCTTTTCGAGTATTTTAATAAA
Organism: uncultured Pirellulales bacterium; assembly: GCA_964530105.1. Classification (GTDB taxonomy): domain Bacteria; phylum Planctomycetota; class Phycisphaerae; order Sedimentisphaerales; family Anaerobacaceae; genus JAFGPJ01. The sequence goes on from CAZHBL010000131.1 coordinate 6,473, forward strand.
ACGCACGGCAAAGGAGACGCCGGTTATAAAAAGGGAGAAAAGATTGTCGTTAAAGTGAACTTTGTCGGCTGTATCCAGGTTTACAGCAGAGGGCCGGCCACAAGCATAGAGCAATACAATCTCAGAAACGCTGACTATATGAACACTTCGCCGCAAGTGATAATTGCCCTTCTGCATCAGCTTGTTAACAAAGCCGGCGTCAACGAGGCGGACATCACAGTCGGCGACACACTCTGCTACTTCCCGAACGAATTTTACGATATATGCCACAAGGAGTTTCCCGAAGTTCACTACCTTGAGCACGCCGGACAATTCGGCCGGACCGCCACAAAATTATCAAACGTACCGTTCTACTGGAGCACGCCGGAAGCCAAAGGCACCAAGCAGGACTTCGTGCCAGCCTCTTACGCCGAGGCGGCATATTTGATTAACCTTGCGAATCTCAAAAGCCACAATGACCAGGCCGGCATCACCCTCTGTGCGAAGAACCACTACGGCTCATTAGTCAGGAGACCGGCCCGCCAGAGTGGATACTACGATATGCACAAAGACCTTCCTTACAGCACTCCCGGCATGGGGCATTACAGGCCGCTGGTCGATTTGATGGGACATAAGGACCTTGGCGGCAAGACCCTGCTTTACCTGATTGACGGGCTATACGCCGGAAAGCACGCTAAGGAAAGGGCGCCGAGGAAATGGAACAGCCCGCCATTTAACGGAGACTGGACTTCGAGTCTGTTTGCTTCGCAGGACCCTGTTGCAATTGACGCGGTCGGTTTTGATTTTCTGTGGACCGAATGGGACGACGGTCCTCATCATTCCGGCACAAACGATTACCTCATCGAGGCGGCGATGGCCGACAAGCCGCCTTCCGGCACATTTTACGATCCAGACCATGAAGGAAACATCACCCGTCTTGGGAGTCTGGGTGTTTACGAGCACTGGAACAATCCAACGGACAAAGAGTACTCCCGGAATCTGGGAACGGGTAACGGCATCGAGCTTGTAAAACTAACAAGTGCCGTCAAAAGCACCGTCAGCGTTCTGGTTTCCAGCGGCAGCAAATAACTTTCCGCCCGCAATGCCATTATTCCTGAACTGTCAGCGAGCAGCCGGTTTTCGATTTATGGATACGACACCGGCCGAGTATGCCGGTAGTGTAAAGCTAATCGATTCTCCACTGATATTCACTTTAGCCGATACAGGTCGTATTCGATTTGGCTCGTCCATGGTATTACGAGCATTCAGTGAATCCGCAGTAACCAGTTGCATCCCAGCAGTGGCGATTGGCAGCGTGCCTTTGACTATCAACTCGACCGGAACCGGCTCCCGGCTGGGATTGACTACCTTGTAATATAGCTTTGTCCCATCATTCGATTTAGTGGCAACACTATTAAGCGGACCCGGGTCGCCGGTAAGTTGCAGACGCAGAGGAGCAAAATTGTCATGCCATAACTTCATAACCACATAATTCGGAGCGGGAAACCACGTTCGGTTGTCGAAGTTGATAAAGGCATTGTCCCATGAGCTTGCCGAGACATGGCGAAGGAAGAGTGCCGGGCTGGCCATCACCACGACGTCGGAGCATCGCTCGAAGGCGTTAAGCAGACCGCCGCAATACAGGCCGGTACGCCAGTCGGTGCTTTGGGCGTTCCACTCTGAGACGAAGATTTTCAGAGCCGGATTGCTTGAAGATGTTATGATCCCGCCAAGTTCGCGAAAGAATTCCTCGTAATTGCGCGGTCCTTCGGCGAACCGGTCGGGATTCTCATAATGATGTATGCTGATATAGTCCAGTACAGCGGCGCATCGTTCGATCACTATGCGGTTGTACGGCATTCCACTGCTGTTGCGCCTTCCCATTCCGCCGCTGCCGCAGGCTAACAGCTTGATGGAAGGATCAACCTTCTTCATCAGCGGAGCGAGTCTGAGAACTTCCTCGGCGTATTGTCGTGCCGGAGTGTGCCATGTTTCATTGTCAATCTCCCAGAATTTCACATTGTACGGCTCACGATTACCGTTTGCAGCTCGGACCTTGCCCCACTTCGAGTCGGCCGGGTCGTTGCAGTATTCGATCCAGTCAAGAATGTCCTGCGTGTAATCATGAGTTTCGGTGTCGTTGTTCCAGCTTTTTGAGCCGATGTTGACGACGATCAAAGGCTCGGCCCCGACGGCCCGGCACATCCTGACAAATTCATCAGTGCCAAAGCTATAGACGTCGAGGTCATCCCAGATTTCGCGAGGGTGAGGCAGGCGTTTGTACTGAGGGCCGATACCGGTCTTCCATTGATAAGACGATGCGAAACATCCGCCGGGCCATCTTATGACTGGGGGTTTGAGCTCTGCTATGGCCTTGAGCAGGTCGGGACGAAAACTGCCCTTTTCTTTCCAACTCCCCGGCATCAGACTGACCTGGTCGATCCAGACTTCGCTATTGGTCTTCGCGCCAATGCCGAGTGAAGCGTTTTCACACGACCAATCCGGCTTAAGACTGAAGTTGTACTGCCGCCAGTCCGAAGAGGGCTGGCCGATTGCTTTTTCAGTTTGCCGCCCGTTGTCACCGAGCAGGCGAACGACCATCCCATCGGGCGCTTCGCCCTTTAGCCATACGGATCCCTCATAAGATTCGCCGGCACGGATGCAAAGATTTTCCTGCTGCAATCCGCCTCCCTCGTTGCCGGTTGTAATCTTCTGACAGACTCGACTGTTTAGCGGGTCCGTTCGGTCAAGATATGCCTCGGCTCGACCATAAGTCTGCCAGAAGCTGGCGGTATTTCTGCCTGTAAGATCATCGGGGATGCCTTCGTATAGAATAGCTCCATCGAGCGACTTGACCTTGAGGTTTCTAAATGTAGCCTCGGTCGCCCATGTTCCGATACCGACACATCCGGCCAGGTGGACATTCTGTCCATCGGTGAATTCGATTATTTTATCGCCGTCGAGCCAGATGTCGAACTTCGGGCCTTCGCAGCGGATTCGGATTTTGTACCACTTGTCCCGCTCGATTCTCCCCCGCGCTGCCGGGCCGACAGTACCCCAGCGACCACGGTTTTTATTACCTCGCTCGATCGCGTGCCTGGCATTGCCCCATCCGCCAAGATTGCACCAATAAAAGTCCTCTTCATTCTGAACTCGAAACAGAATCAGGAAACCTTCCTGGCCGCCGGTTTTTTTGGCTTCGAGAGTGTACTCATAGTCTCGCCAGTCCGTATCGCCGAAAGTCAGCCGTACGTTTGTGCCCATACTTTCCTGAGCAATTGTTTCGCCCCGGACTATCCATTGCCCCAGCTTATTTTGCTCGAAGCTTCGGTTCCAGATCAGCTCGCCCCAAAGGCCGCCGTTGACCGAGTGGAAGATATGTTCCAGGAAATGACCGTATATCTTATTGTCAATTTCAGAGACTGTTCGGTCCGGGTCAATGGTAAGCTTGACGCTTTGCGCCTGAGATAGAACTGTTATTATACAAACGAATACCAATGCGGGAAGATATGCTTTTTTCATATTAATGTCCTTTATCAATCGGAATTTATAATTTGACTTAATAACTCAAGTCACATAATAGCAGAATTTCCCGAAAGAGCAACCACGGCGCCACAGCAGGAGCTTGGCAATAACAGCAGAGAATGAATTAACAACCTCAATGCCAACCAAAACAAACGGGGCTTATACCTAATTGAATTGTATAAGCCCCGATTTAATACTGCTCATGATGTTGTTTCAGAAAAAGCTACGTCTATTCGGCAATTCTTTTATCGATCAAGCCGAATATCATCAATGTACATCTTGCCTGAACCGCCGGGCGTGGCCATATTGCCCTGGGTTCCAAGGCCAATCGCAATCCTGTCAACGTTGGTCAGGACTATGCCCTGATCGGCAAAAGCCTGGAGCGGGATAACCCACTCGGTCCAGGTGTCTATCTGTGCCGCGGCCGGATCATCGTGGACCACGACTGCAGGCGTGCCGGTACTGTTGGAAACCGCCACATAAAGCGGCTCGGCATCATTGCTTGCTATGCCGATATCCTGGTTCGCCCACTGCCCGGTGACATTACCGGTAGTAGTGATGTTGCTGAATACGGCTTGACACGTCAGAGCGGCATCATGGCTGGTTACTGCCAAACCAATATAGACGTTCGAGCCCATCGGGATAGCTTCTGTGCCCTGCATCGTCCACGTCGAGCCATTAGCTGAATGATATGCTGTAA
>CAZHBL010000132.1:0-10655 GCA_964530105.1 uncultured Pirellulales bacterium
AGTTGCCTATTTTAACATTTTGGGTTTTTTATAAAATATTTCTGTGAACGGTTACCTATTTTCTATACCTAAGGCATAAATTGACTATTTATTATCTCTCTGAGGTAAAACTGAAAATTAGTATTAATGGCTGAGGAAAGGACACAGAAAACCGTTGATTATCCCTAATAAAAAACATAATATATTCACATATATTCCATATATTCGTTACAATGCGGTCTGAGCTACGCATGTGAAGGACGATGCATAGCTCCTTGGAGAATGTTATTGTGACTACCAACCCATACAAGCAGCGGATAGACGCGATAAAGCAGCTACTAGCCCTCTTCAAGCTTGAGAGAACAGTTTATCTCGCTATAACTGTGTCGTCTCTACTCGTTCTTCTTTTCTGCGCCGTCGTGTTGATATGTAAATCGGCTGTTGGCACTGCAGAGTTGGTCGGTCTTTTCAGTTCGTCTGGGGGAATCACATATTCTACGGGTCGGCTTCTCAGGATGTGGAGCGAAGCCATCCGCATCCTGCAACCGAGCATCAGAGAAGAGAAGGTATGACGTTTGAAATATACGAACAATTAGATGCTTTCCGGAAGGCCTCAAGGCGAGCGGCCTTCGTTACAGCCGCGGGTGCATTCATTATCGCCGCTACACTAGCCTTTAGCACCTGGCGTTTGTATCTTGCAGAGCATCAAGTGATCACGCTCCAGCATGAGATTAGCTTGAAAAAGGCAGAGTATGATGATCTTGTCCGTGAAACTGACAAGAAGGTGGAAGAAATTGATGCGTTACGTCGTCAATGTACTGTCCTGCAGCAGTACTACGAAGAGACGGGAATCGGACTCCATTATTCCTATGGCGGGAACCACGCGGAGGCGATCAAGCACTTCGAACGGGCTCTGAAAGCCATGCCGACAGACGCAACCCTCTTATCATTCAAGGCAGCTTCTTCGTACAAACTCAAGCGATATGATCAAGCCGAACAATTGGCTCAAGAAGCCATAAAAGCCCAGCCGAAGTTCATGCCACCACACCATCTGCTGGCCCTTATCGCCTATTCCAGAGGACAAATGGAAAAAGCTCTTGAGAAAGTCAAGTGGATTCTCTCACAGGGTCCCGAGAATTACTACCTCATTCAGCACGACAGGAACTTCTCGGAATTGTCGAAAGTGCCTGCTTTCAAACAGCTCATGGCCGAGCACGTAGCTCAGATTAAGAGCATCCAGCATGGCCTATTCAAACTCAATTATTACGACTACATAGTTGACGGTAAGTACGGACCTAGGACAGCCAAAGCAATAAGAGGATTTTGTTCCGAGAGATCAATCAACTGGGATGATGTCACCACTGAGAGCCTACTGGATATGATCCGCGATGCATTACAGTGAATACTGTCCAAAGCAGCATTCGATATTGTCCCCGGGCGCTCTTCGGGACGTTCCTGTGAGGCCACTCCAAGACATGGTGAGACAGGGATTTATGCCATCTTGAAACTGAAGACTGAATTAGAGGTGGAAAGGTAAGGACATGCGTCCTTTAATCAATAGAATCCAATGCACACTGCTCGTATTGCTTCTCATTCACATTCTATTGCTACCTGTGGGGTGCAACCGAGAAAAAAGACCGGATGTTCTGGCCCTCGCCAAACGTATAGCAAATACCCGCTTCAAGGGATACACCTATGGCGATCAACTAGAAAAGAAGCAGATCAACTGTGTTCAGTTCGTTGCGGCTGTGGTGGAAGAATTGCTTCAAAGAGAACTTGCTAAAGAGGAGTACACAATGATCAACATTGGCTATGAATTTGAAGACCTCGATGATGCTGTCTCTAAAGGCGACGATAGGACTCATGGTATCCATCGCTGCCTTGTTGACGTACTCGGGATAGCCAAGACAATACAACGTGACAACGCGGCGCCAGGTGATTTTGTGCAATACTGGTATAAGACAAGTGAAGGGCACTGGCTTGGGCATGTCGCTATTATTAACTCCGTATGGCAAGACACCTCTGGGAACTATCGCGTTTCTTTGTTCGGTTCTCACAAGTCATCAAACGGGATCGCAGAATCCAGCTTTAATGGCGGCCTTGTGCTGGATAACACTAAGAAAGTTTACATGTGCCGCATAGTGCATTAAGTGCTCGGACCACGATATCTCTTTCACGATATCTGGTGACGCCATACATATTAGTTTTTGTTTAATCCGGGAAAATGTAAAAGAAATAATTCAGAATACAGGATACAGGAGACAGAATTCAGAAGTTTTGATCGGTGGGCCAAGGCCCACCCTACCGCTAAGCCATAAATTTACTATTTATTATTTCTTTGCATTCTTTGTGTTGTTTCTATTTATTATCTGCGTATATCAGCGTTCATCGGTGGTTGAAATATACAAAATTAGAAACAGTTATTAATGGCTGGGACAATACACGGAAAACTGTGACTGTTCCGAATAAAAAAGTGGAGCAAAATGAATCGACTAATTAACAGAGAAGCACAAGAAAGAGGTTTTAATTTAAACTGGCCGGCAGTAGCCGTGCTGATTCTGATTTTTATGATTCCTGGGGTACCTGAGGGGATTGCCCAGGAACCTGTTGCACCACCTGACGCAACGCCCACTGCTAAGTCGCCGGCACTATCGGTTGTTTCAGGATTAGGATTGCGGAGAACAACTTTGGACATAGGCCCGGAGGTGTACAGTTTCAAGTACGAAGAACCCGGTTTTATGGAGGAAGAAGGTCTCTTTTACGGCGTCCGTCTCGGCTATACCATCCGTGATTGGGTGCCTGCCTCGCCAAAAAAATCTCCATTAGACGGCGGGTCGATGTTCAGGGCGGAATTCAGGTTTGCCAGAGGCCAGGTGGATTATGACGGTGAAACTTTGGAAGGGACACCCGCGAGAGCAGACGACATAGATGATTTTGCCTTTGAAGGGAGATTGTTATTTGGTGGTGACATGCTGCGCGGGGATAGTTTGAATACGCTGTATGCAGGTATAGGATATCGATATCTCAATGATGACTCGTCTATCTATGCAGGCGGCTATGAACGGGAATCAAATTACCTGTACGTACCGCTGGGATATCAGTTTGATAGTAGTCACAAAGTTGGCTGGTCTTTCGGATTCGGGGCTGAGTATGACTTCTTTATTGCCGGAATTCAGAGGAGCCATCTCAGTAATGTCGGCCTCTATGACATTGATAATCGCCAGAACAGAGGTTATGGTTATCGAGCTTCCTTCCGGTTTCAACATAAAAGCAAATATGCAATTTTCACGATTGAACCGTTCTTTCGATACTGGGATATCGACGATTCAGAAATAGAATATGCCGGTTATGATTATTATGGATTAGAGCCGGCGAATAAGACCAGAGAAATCGGTGTCCAGCTTTTTTGGATATTCTAAGGGATAAACCATACTTATTTCTTATTGCATTTTTGAATAAACAGGGCGCACCATGTTTTAAAATATTAGCAATAATGCAATAATACGCATTATAATAAATTTGAAGGCATCCAATTATTTGTCATCCCTTCGTTTTACTCAGGGCAGGCTCTGAGCCCTTCGCTGCGCTCGAGGGCAGGCTTAGCGAAGGATCTGGGATATGAATAGACGTTAGAGATTCTTCACTACGCTGCACTCCGGCTAAGGGACGCCTTACGGTGCGTTCAGAATGACAACTTCTGCACGAGTATTTATTATATTCCGTATAATAGTGTTGTACGCTATTAGTGGTACCATTTAGCACTCATTAAATTGACTGCATTCCTTAGTTATTTTCGCGGTGTACCAAAATAGTTCGAAAAACGGATTCTTGATGCAAGTGCCCGGCTTTTTTGCTGTTTTTTTGCGAGAAAACTCGCCGGGTCCGCCAGAATATTGTAGATACTGAGAGAAAATTATGTTATTATAAGACTTGAAGCGTTAAAAAGTGTCTCAGGGAAATGTATATGGGAAATACCGGTTTAAAGGTGTGAGAAAAAATGAAGAAGATATTGGCGATGATATTGGTAGTATTGTGTTTGCTGACTTCAGCTACTCAAGGAATGTTTTTCCCTGCGTATACCAATATTAAAAAGGTGGATGACCATAGTGTAGTACTCGTAAAAACTACCGAGGATAAGTTAGTTACTGTCTATACTCCAAAAACTGATAAACTATTTTTTGAAAAAGCGGAATTAAGTTCTCTACACTATATATGTTATGAAAATCTGCTTTACGAAGTTTTTATTACTACGAAAGGAAAAGCTGATTTTGAATACTTAAAGGAAGCATTACTTAACTACTATAAAGAAGAACTATTTAACTACTACGGAGAAGGAGTTCAAGAAAGTAATTCCACTAATCATTGCTACTGGATTCTTCCTAACAGCGGCAATCTTACTTTATACCTGACATTAAGATATAATCCGGCAAATGAGGTAGCAACGCTTCGCATAACCTATAATCCGATACTCGATTACATATTAGGGGATTTTAGTGAAAAAGCCGCATTTAATGGTGAAAAAGATTTTATAGCGAAAGTTTCTAATGCTTATCGATCTTGATCTTATAAAAAAGAGCCAGGCACCAACAAGAGCACCTGACCACAGAAGAGATATCTGGGGACATAATTATTTCTTATTGAATTTTTGAATAAACAGGAAGCATTCTTTTTTAAAATGTTAGAAATAATGTTTAATTGCTGTTATCATTTTTTCATGAGTTGAGAAACAGGAAGATTGTGTTTATTTTATCGTCAAAGATTCTGCTTTCATTGTTCTTACAAATTTTATCTCGTGAGGATTTCGTATCAAGCCCCGTTAGGGGTAAACCACGTTTACGGGATGACTATTTCGTTGTTATCTGAATTTGGCTCGTCCTCATCCTGCTCCGGTTTTTCCTTCAGGTCAATCAATCCCATCGATGCGACACGCTTGACAAGGTCGACTAAATTGTCGACACCGAGCTTATGCATTATGTTAGCGCGATGTACTTCAATGGTTCTTGCAGAACGGTGTAGTAAAACGGCTATTTCCTTATTGCTCTGACCATCGAGGACAAGTTTTAAGATTTTCGTTTCAGTTCTTGTCAGAGAAGTGCCCAATTCGGGGTGGGTGGAAACGTTCTTTTCCAATATCGATTCGATTTTCCGCACAAAATTCTTTTTGTCCATGGGCTTTTCGATAAAATCCACGGCACCGGCCTTCATTGCTTTGACCGCAGTAGGTATATCTCCATATCCTGTTATCATCAGCACAGGGACCCACGGAGCAAGGTGTTTGATATCCGTCAATAATTCAATGCCGTCCTTTTCAGGCATTTTCAGATCGGTAATCAGCAAATCGCATTTTTGAGAACGCAAACGTACAAGACATTCGGTCGGACTGCCAAAGCAGCTCACCTTAAAGTTCGATTCTTCCAGGGTTTCCCTGACGACATCGCGAATAGTCGGCTCATCATCAAGGAAAAAAATGTGTTTTTCTGCGGTGTTTGCCATTGTTACGTAGTTATCGCCTCGTTAGTTACTCCACAAAAGCAAAGTGCACGGCACAAAACACTCATAAACTTACCCCATTAAGGAAAGCTTGCCACAGAGACACTATTTCGCTCCCTTCGATTATCACTGGGTCGTCAATGCCTGAATCTTCATACTACGATTCTTTAGCCTCTATATCTATTGTGGTAAATACGTAATTTACTTGACTTAGCACTCTTTTTTGCCAGGCAAATATAAATCCATTGCTGCTTTATATAGTGATAGCGTTTCTCGATTGGGAAATGTTAGCTATAATTTTATAAATTTCTTAAAAAAATTAAAAAAGTGAGCCTCAATTTTGGTCGGATTAGTGGTTTAGAGCCTTCTTTGGTGTTTAATCCACAGGTTCGGGGGTATTGAATCCTGGAAAATTTGTTGAATTATCACGATGAGCCGAATTTTGTCAAATCTTCAGTTTTTCTACATAACCTGACCGGGAAATATGGAGAAATCCCGGTCTCTACCGGAGAGTTCCGGCTAACATCTTCAAAAATGTACGTTTTTTCGGTAAATTTACGGTTTTACTCGGTTATGATATTTTACCTTGGTCGACAGGCAGGGAGATGATAATAGTTGTACCCTTGCCAAGTTCGCTTTCGACGCGAACATGACCGCCGATACGAGAAACGACGTCCTTTACGATGCATAATCCCAGACCGGTTCCCTGGCCCCGGGGCTTGGTTGTGAAAAAGGGCTCAAAAATCTTATCAAGATTTTCCGGAGCGATGCCCCCGCAGTCGTCAGAGAGACGCATCTCTATATGTTTATCTTTCACGGCACCGCTTATCACAAGCTGCCGGGTCTTTTTGCCGTCGGCCGCCTGTATGGAATTTTCAATAAGGGCAAAAAACAATTGCTCCAGGTCGGTTTCATTCATCCAGGGACAGGGAAGCTCGCCCATATCTCTGACACAAAGCACAATATTTGCCGAATGTGCACTTTCACTCAGCAGCCTGGTGATTCTGACAGCTACCATCTTCAAATTAACTTCAGCGACGGTCTTTCCGGATGATTTTCTCGCAAAATTACGAAATCTTTCAATAATTGAAGTGATATTCGATACCTGAGTCACACTGTCCTTGAGTTTTCTTATGACAGATTCTGAAGAAGATGTTGCTTCCAGCTCATCGAGCGCATTATCCATTGACAGTCGAATCACGGTCAGAGGCTGTGTGATCTGATGAGCGACGGTCGCACTTAATGTCCCCAGCGAGGCGAGCTGTTCGGCTCGGGCCATTTGTCCGCGGTATTTGCTGAGCTCCTCTTCCCTTCGCTTCGATTCGGTAATGTCAACGAATGAAGCCATCAACGATATTATCGTGCCATTTTCGTCTCTAATTGAAGTCTGACAAGCTTGAATATCGAACAATGAGCCATCCTTTCTCACGGCGGTCAGTTCACCTATCCAGCCTTTTCCGCTTCGCAGTGCATTCTCTATCTTTTGTTTTTTATCGTTTACTTTCCAGAACTCAGAGGCATTTCTTTCCAAAACCTCGCTCTGATCTTCATAATCCCACATTTTGAGGAAAGAATTATTTGCAAATGTCAAGTTCCCTTCTACGTTGCCTATAACAATGCCGTTTATTGATGACTCCAAGGCCGCATTCTTGATTTCAAGCATTTCCAGAGTATGCTTGTACTCCGTCATGTCTCTACATATCGCAATGCTCCCTATAGAATCTCCCTTATCGTTTTTCAGCAGGGTGATGGACAGATAAACAGGAAGAATGGTTCCATCTTTTCTAATGTGTTCTACTTCGCCTATAAAAGATCCTTGTGTATTTCTCTGATTGATAATGCTGGTGTATTCATCACTCTTATTATTGGCATGTAGATTAATGAGCTTCATTCCTTTCATTTCTTCAGGGGCGTAACCGTGCATTCGGGCGTAGGAATCATTCATATAAACCAGTTTTAAATCTAAGTCACTTATTGCAATGCCGTCGATCGATTGCTCAACAGCGGAGCTTAGCTTCTGTATTTGCTCTTCCGCCTTCTTATGCTTCGTTATATCGATAGCCGTGCCGGCCATAAATAGAGGTTCTCCACCTTCATCTCTTACCAGTGTGGCACTCATCAATGTGGGGAAAAGAGTATTATCTCTTTTTTTATGCCATACCTCCTCGGCTACATAACTACCTTTTTGTTTTAGCTGATAGTTGAATTGGTTCACACTTTCCATTTGTTCTTCGGTGTGAAAAATAGAAAGATTTTTGCCAATGAGCTCATTTACACTGTACTGGTGCATATTAGCAAAAGAATCGTTCACATAAACAAGATTGCCTTGAAGGTCAGCTATGGCGACACCGTGACCCGCTTTGTCTGAAATAGTTTTAAACTTCCTGATTTCCTCCTCCGCCTGCTTGGTAGCGGTAATGTCACGGAAAAATGTGAACATCCGTCCGCCGTCAAGCTCCAGGTAATGAGCACTGATATCAAGGTCCATAATCGTTCCGTCCTTGCATCTGTGGCGTGATTCGAAACGATGAGATCCATTATCCATAATCTTCCGAATATGTTGTAAAGCCTCCTGCGGCGATTCCATGGCTTCGACGTCTTGCACACTCATAGTCAGCAGCTCATCACGGCTGTAGCCGGACATGCGGCAGTAAGCATCGTTTACCTCCAGTATTCGACCATGAGTGTCGATCAGCCAAAATCCGTCAATACAGGTTTTTAATATAATCTGGTCTCTCTCAAGCAGATTTTTGCGATCCGTAATGTCAATATTAGTACCGAGCATCCGTGCCGGTGAGCCGTCTTCGTTATATGCTACTACTTTTCCGCGACCCAAAATCCATTTGTAATCTCCTGATTTGGTCCTGAGGCGATACTCAATTTCAAAAGAGTCCCTTTTGCCGGCAATATGCTCATTAAGGATTTGAAGTACGGCTTGCCTGTCATCGGGATGAATTCTTTTTTCCCATTCATCCTGCGATGCAGTCAGTTCGTGGGGCTCATAGCCTAACATCGTTGCATGGCGCGGATTTCTATAAACTTCATTTGTTGTCATATTCCAGTCCCACAAGGCATCATTGGTCACCTCCATAGCCAAACGAAATTTCTCCTCGCTCTGCTTGATAACTTCCTGTGCTTTCTTGTGTTCTGTGATATCCATACCGTACAGATTCAAATAACTATTGTCATGCACCGGAGCCAGAGTGAATAGAAATACCCGGCCGTCATGACATGTTAATTCACACAAGGAAACTTCACCTTTATTTAACGTTTCTTGCACACGCTCGTGCCAGTCTTCCGGAACACATTGGCCGAGCTCAATTTCCCACGTTTGCAGAACGGGTTTGCTGGCCCTATTGGTATAGACTATCAGACCATCACGAGATATTCTCAATACCGGATTTGGATTCTGATCTGGAAACGCTGAGATTTTCTGCATTTCATTTTCCATGAGTTTCCGGTTGGTGATGTCGTGAGCAAATAAGGCAATCTGTTCGACCTGTCCTTGTGAATTAAGAACCGGGTTAAACCAGGTTTCGAAATATATTCCATCCCGCTCGTCATCAAAACTGAGCATTTTTCCGGTACGGATGACCTCCATCAATTTGGATCGCCTTAATTCATAGACATCCTCGGGAATTAACTCTCGGATATTCTTACCGATAATCTCATCAATGCTTCTGCCAAGTCTCTCGGCACCTGCTTTATTAACGGCCAGAACGTTTTCCCGGGTATCGATAAGAGCGGCGGTATCGGGGATGGCATCGAGAAAAGCTTCAGCGGCCTTCTCGCCGTCGTGCAGCGATTTCTTGTCTTGTTTGTAAGAGTGATGGTCAACATGCCGGCTCGCGGTGCTTGTAAGTGACGTTGGAAGCAGATCCAGGTAGCCTTGTTGCGGATCCTTGATGATGTAGCCTTGAACGCCGGCCGTAAGCGCCTCTGCAACAAGCTGTTCCGAGCCCATTTCAGCCAAAAGCACCAGGGGCGGCGGAACCTTTTCATCGAGAAGTTTTCTGCAGAGGTCCATGCCGGAAATGCCAGGCAGATTATGGTCAATTGCAACCACGTCGAATGATGAAGCGTCGGCGTCAAGTTGTTCGAGTGCCTCCTCGGCCCGCGAGCACTCGGTGATTTCACAGGAGACATTGCTTTTTTGAAAAGCCCGGCGAAAGAGAAGCCTGTCGTTTTCATTGTCCTGAACCAAAACAATACGAAGAGGTGACGATTTTTCAAACATGATCGGAATCTCCATTTGGAGATGCGACTGACTGCACTCGCTCAGATCAGACGCTCTCACGAATATTCGGGTATACAATACCTAAGTAGCAAATGTAACGGGTGTAGTCAAGGATGGATTCAGGGATTCTTGCCGGTTACAGAATTCCACATGTTCCGTACGAGGGAGACGTCATGTCAAATGTCGATGAATGTTTCCACAAATCAAATACCGTTGTTCTTGTCATGCGCCATGAGTGATTTATATTGCGAAAAAACTAACTTGGCGCAATGTGCTCAAAGCGATATACGCGATACGAATTACGGTATCCTTTTATCGGTGAGTTTGCTGGGCTTGTCAAGCAGCAAGGCCTTATCTATGTCCGACATCAATTCCTGCTGATTAATTCTGGCAACGCGCAGATGTCTTCTATGGCCTTCAGCGGCGGTCTCGCCGGTCTGGCTGAAGCTACAGCCGAAGGGTATGAAAACCAAAACCAACAAAGCAACAACTAAAATCACCTTACATACAGAAACGGAAACACTATTCATCATTTCTCCTTGTTATTGGCCAGAGCAAGTTTTAATTGTCTGGACAGCACAAAAAAACACCTTTGATTTTTACTCAATTATACATGTTGCCGGAGTTATTGTCAATGAAAAACGTGCCCAAATGGGTCCGGAAATATGCAAAAAACATAGGATTTTCATATTGTTCGGGGTAGCTGTCCTGTGTTTAAGCTATGAAAATCAATGATTATTAAGAATAAAAAACCTATAATTGGATTGCTGGTGCAGTAGGAGCGGAATTGCCTGGAGATATGCCGGAGAGCCTGAATGCGGCCCTATTATAGGAGCGTGCCGCGAGACCATGGTTGCCAAAAAACAGCTAATAAGCCGGTTTGTCGGATTATCTGCGATACCCCAGGCAGGCGTTTTTGTTGCTAATAATCGGCTTAATGTCTGCCGAT
>CAZHBL010000133.1:0-10641 GCA_964530105.1 uncultured Pirellulales bacterium
ATTTTGATATCAATGGCAGAATAAACCGCTGAGCCGCCTCACTTTCCATTCTTTTGGAGTGTCCATGCCTTGATGGCATCTTGGCTAAACCAGATAGTAATATCTCCTCGGGCTCGAAGAGATTTCTCGTATTCCGGCCAATGCTTGACACGATATTGTGTCCTGTATCCTAGATGCCTGTATGCTACTTTAGGCGACTCGAACATAGCAGAATTTCCATTGCATTTGGATGCCTCAGGTGCTTATACTATGATGAATGGATGGTTTGGTGTCAAGACAAGAATGGATATATGCACTAAGGCCTCAAAAAGGGATGTCTAAACAAACTTACGGGGACATTCGCATGGAATTATCATGATGACACGGTGAGGTCTTCTCTATATGAAGGTGCATCGGACGAAGGTATTTGCAAGGAGATTCAACATGACTGCACGAACAATATTGTTGCTTAATCTGATAGGGTGCCTGTGCAATGTATCAGCCGCGGCCGGTAGGCCCGACTGGGAAAACGAGCAGGTCATCGCGATCAACAAAGAGCCCGCAAGGGCCACAGGGCTGTCTTTTCCAGATGTACAATCGGCAATCCAAGCCTATTCGTTGAGGACCGCAAGCGATGCTCTCAAGAAGTGGCAGGATTCCCCCTTTTATCAATCCCTCAATGGGCAGTGGAGATTCCACTGGGTCAAGTCACCTGGCGAGCGACCCATGGATTTCTACAAGACCGATTTCGACGTGAGCGGCTGGGACAGCATCCTGGTCCCGTCGAACTGGGAAATCCAGGGCTACGGCACGCCCATCTACTCCAACGTGCGGTATCCGCACCTGCGCCAGCCGCCGAAGATCATCGGCGACGTGCCCCCAGACTTCACAGCGGCCAAGGAGCCGGATCCAGTAGGCAGCTATCGTACGACCTTCACAGTACCCAAGAACTGGGACGGCCGAGAGGTCTTTGTCCACTTCGATGGTGTGGCTTCGGCCTTCTACCTCTGGATCAACGGCCAGAAGGTGGGCTACAGCCAGGGCAGTCGCACGCCTGCGGAGTTTCGTATCACCCAATACCTTAAATCCGGTGAGAATATCCTGGCTGCTGAGGTCTATCGCTGGTGCGATGGCAGCTACCTGGAAGATCAGGATTTCTGGCGACTCAGCGGCATCTTCCGCGATGTCTACCTGTTTAGCACGCCGGCCATCCAGCTGCGGGACATGTTTGTCCTCAGCGATCTGGATTCCAAGTACAAAGACGCCCAACTCGCCATCACTGCCAAAGTACGCAACCTATCGAACGATCGAGCCGAACGCCGCATCCGCGCGACCCTTGTCGATGCCAAGGGAGGTAAAACCCCGTTCGGCCAATCGGAGGCGGCCATGGTGGAACCAGGCCAGGAGGTGGATTTGAAGCTCGGCGGCGAGGTGAAGAACCCACTCAAATGGACCTGTGAAACGCCCAACCTTTACACCTTCGTGCTGGAGCTTCTCGATGCCCAGAGGAAGGTAACCGAGGTCAAGGCGTGCCGTTTCGGATTCCGCAAGATCGAATTGAAGGACCAGCAGTTCTTCGTCAACGGTGTCTCGATCAAGTTCAAGGGCGTTAATCGCCACGAACACGACCCGGACCGCGGGCAGGCCCTGGAGATCGGCTCGATGATCAAGGACATCGAGCTGATGAAGCAGAACAACATTAACACCGTCCGCACCTGTCACTATCCAGACCACCCGGTCTGGTACGACCTGTGCGACCTTTATGGCATTTTCATCATCGACGAGGCCAACGTCGAATCGCACGGTATGGGCTACGGCCGCGAGACGCTAGCGGCCGTCGCGAGCTGGAAGACGGCCCACGTGGACCGCGAGATCCGAATGGTCCAGCGGGACAAGAACCACCCATGCGTGGTTGTCTGGTCGCTGGGCAACGAGGCCGGAGGTGGACCGAACTTCGAGGCCGCTGCCGAGGGAATTCGCGGCATCGACACCTCGCGGCCTATCCACTACGAACGCATGAACTCCGTGGCCGATATTGACAGCACAATGTACCCGTCCGTGGATGGTTTAACCGGGGCCGGCCACAGCGATTCGGCCAAGCCTTTCATCATGTGCGAATACGCGCACGCAATGGGCAACGCAATCGGTAATCTGCAGGAATACTGGGACGTGATCGAGACTTATCCCCGTTTGATTGGTGGATGCATTTGGGACTGGGTAGACCAGGGCCTTCGCAAGTATAATGGCCAAACCAATCCAGATGGGTCGAAGCAGTGGTTCTTCGCATACGGCGCTGACTACGGGGACCACCCTAATGACAACAACTTCTGTTGCAACGGCGTCGTCACCCCCGACCGAGCCATCACAGCTAAGCTGCGCGAGGTCAAGAAGGTCTATCAGTATGCTGGCTTCACCTTGGGCAAGGTCACGCGTGACAGTATCGTCATCGAATTGACGGACAAATACTTCTTCATGGATCTGAAACGCTTCGCCCTCCAGTGGCAACTTGTCGAAGATGGTCGCATTATCAACAAGGGCCGGGAGGATCTCACGAGCGTGTCGCCGGGGCAGTCTGTGAGCCTCGTTCTGCCGGTAGCTCAGCCCCAGCTCGAACCGGGGGCCGAGTACTTCCTGAATGTCAGTCTGGTACAGCGGCAGGATACGCTTTACGCCCCCGCCGGCCATGTCGTGGCCTGCGAGCAGTTCAAGCTGCCCTACGCCGTACCGGAGGGGCCGTCGCTCAATCTGGACAGCTTGCCTGCCCTGACTCTCGCCGACGAGGGCGGCTCGATCACCGTCACGGGCAAAGGCTTCAAGGCGGTCTTCAGCCGCTCCGCCGGGACGCTTTCGTCGCTGGTCTACGACGGCGCCGAGGTCCTGGCCGGCGGCAACGGCCCAAGGCTGAATCTGTTCCGCGCCCTGGCGGATAACGACAAGTGGATGCAACGCGACGTCGAACGGACGGGCATCCGCAGTCTCACCTACTCGACCAAAGATGTCGCGGACGAGAAACTGGCTGACGGGATCGTCCGGGTGCGCTGCAAGGTAGATTGCGCCGGGCGTTCCGGGAGTGGCATGACACACACGGCCACGTTCACTGTTTTCGGCGACGGTTCGATCGACGTGAGTAACCAGGTCGAGCCCTACGGCAACCTCTCGGTGCTACCGAAACTCGGCGTGAGGCTCGTTCTATGCAAGACGCTCGACACCCTGACCTGGCTGGGCAGAGGACCGCATGAGAGCTACGTGGACCGCAAGCGTAGCGCCGATGTTGGCCTGTACAGCGGGAGTGTCGCCGATCAGTATGAGCGATACGTCCGGCCGCAAGAGAACGGCAACAAGACCGACGTTCGCTGGACGGCCCTTACCGATGCAAATGGCAAGGGCCTCCTGGTTGTTACTGACGGCACCTATTCGATCAGCGCCCATCACAACACGGCCGATGATTACGACCAGGCCCGGCACATCGACAAGGTCGTCCCGAGAGACGAAGTGTACCTCTGCATCGACGCCGCCCATATGGGTCTGGGCGGGGCCAGTTGCGGGCCGCGTCCCATGAACAAGTACATCCTGAACGCTGAACCTACACGGTTCCGCTACTCCTTGCGGCCGGCGACGGCAGATCTCGACTCGCGGGCAAAGATCCGACTGCCCAACCTGGGCGCGCCGCTGGTCACGCGCGACAAAGGCGGCGTTGTTCATATCGAATCGGCGGCTTCGGGCAAAGTGGAATACCGTCTAAACGGCGGAGCGTGGACGAGCTACACTCGTCCTTTCGAGCAGATCGAGGAAGGCACGATTGAGGCTCGAGTTAACCTCGACAAAGGTCTGGTCAGTGACGTCGCCCGAGCACAGCTCGAAAAGATCATCCCGCTGCAGGTGCTGGACAACTCAACGTGGAAGGTGATCCACGTCGATAGCGTCGAGCCGGGTGAAGGAGAGGCCCGCCACGCGATCGACAACAATCCCGAGACTTTCTGGCACACGGCCTGGTCGGCCGCCCAACCCAGGCACCCACACGAAATCCAGATTGATCTGGGCAAGTCGCTCGAGATTCTCGGATTCACGCAGTTGCCTCGCCAGGGCAATTCCAATGGGAGGATTCGTGGCTACGAATTCTACGTGAGCCGCGATGGCCAGCAGTGGGAACCCGTCGTGACCGACGGCCGCTTTCCAAACAATGATCAGCTCCAGACGGTTCGTTTCGAGAAGCCTGTGACCGGCCGCTATGTCCGCCTGGTTGCCTTGAGCGAATGGCGGCGACAGAACTTCACTTCCATCGCCGAGTTCGACATTATGGCAGCCAAGTGACTCAATAGGCAGGAGACAGAATATGAAGACCGGGTGGACATCCGTCGCAACCATCGCATTCGCATGTCTTCTCAGGACAACGCGCCCGCTATGTACCACTTGAGGTGTATTGTCTAAAGATTCGCATTGGCCACCTATGAAAAGCTCAAAGTCAAATAATAAAATCTCTGTTATCATGAAAATTATCTTTGAGGCATCTGTACCATGACGTTTCAGCCAATGTCACTTACTAATTGACGATGGACATTGAATACGTTTGCGATTTTTTGGCCATAGCCTAAAGCATTTATTAATAAGAGCTTATGGATGTTAAGGTTTTCTGGAAAAAGGTAGATATTGGCCTTTCGAGTTGTATCTTGGTTGTAGCGGTTTTGCGAGTCAAAATTGGGCCATTTGGGGGATGTAATGTCACTCTGTCTCAGCTTCAATTTTCTGCAGTTTTGCTCGCCACTCTTCGTCTTTTTCCGGCTTGTTCCAGGCTTGGTAGAGGGCGATTGGATTGTGTTATGACTCGAAATTAACGTTCTTTCACATGGCAGAATATCGTGACACCTTCAATCGAAAGAGGGGAGAAACAGGGAACACAAAGTATTCCTAAATGGTAGAGCTTTACTTCTACTTGATCACGAATTTTTGCGGATTTATGACGTTTTGCAGCTTTAGAAAAATCTATCCTTTTTTATCACAGAAAGTACCCTTTGGATGGATCAACAAAAAGCCTTGTTATAACTGAACCATCCTACCAAAATCTTGTATTTCCGCCTGCTCGAGTACGCGGGTTGCGGCGGCCAAATCCTGGACTGCAATACCGACTGATTTAAAAAGCGTCACATCTTGATCTGAGGTTCTGCCAATGACCTTTCCAGAGATGATTTCGCCCAGTTCGGCATGGATATGTGTCTCCTGCATATATCCCCTTTTAATCGGTATCAAAAGATCGCCCGCTTCCTCCAGGGCCGACTCACGATGGTCAACAATCAAAATGGAACGTAGTACTGTTTTCTCAGGAATCTCCTGAACTTCTGGTTTATAAGAGCCGACTGCATTAATGTGTACACCAGGAGCAATTTCCTCATCAGCGAAGACGGGAGTGGATGATACAGTAGCCGTACAGATGATATCAGCATATTGCAGAGCATCACGGGACGATTCAGCAACTACGATTTCAATAGCAAGAGCGGCACTCATCTCTTCTGCAAACTTGACAGCCGCTTCTTCCGCGATATCGTACACCCAGACCTTTTTGATGGGCCGGACAGCACACATTGCTTCAAGCTGCATACATCCCTGTACCCCAGCGCCTATAATGGCTACTGTATCAGCATCGGAGCGTGCTAACAAGTCCGTCGCAGCACCCGAAGCTGCCCCGGTACGCAGAGCTGTTAAAAACGTACCATTAAGAATGGCCAGTGGACTTCCCGTTTCGCCATCCAGAAGGCATACAACGCCCTGAATTGAGGGCAGACCCCTCTTCGGATTGGCATTGAATACACTAACAACTTTCACGCAAATCTTCCGGAAACAATTGGCATAAGAGGGCATGAACAAAGCTGTGCCGTCGTATTTGGAGATATCGATGTGTGCCCGAGTAGGCATCTTGACCCGGCCAGCCGAGAGTTCTCTGAAAGCTTCTTTCATCGCCTCAACAGCGTCTTTCATGGGCAGAGCCCGGCGAATATCTTCTTCAGAGAGAATACGAATCTTTTTGCTGTACATAATAGGCTCTCCCGTCTAACCTAATATCTCTTTATTTTACAATTCATTGAATTTCGAATGATATAGCTAATACGGTTTGCATTGTTCTTTGATTTTGTACCCAAAGTAACTGAATTTAAGTCACTATCCTTCGTTCCGCAGCCTACCCTTCAACTTGGCCTCAATTGCCCTGGAGGTCTCAGTAACTGATAGTCCTCCGAGTGCCGTACACCGCAACTGATATGGCAGACTCCTTCCTACTTTATCCATAGCCTCAATCACTTCATCAAGAGGAATCACAGGATCATAGTCAGCCAAGGCCATATTGGCGCAGGCTAAAGCATTGCTTGCTGCCATAACATTCTTTCCAAGGCATGGAACCTCCACACGATTAGCTACCGGATCACAGACCATGCCTAACGAATTCTGCAGTGCCATAGACGCAGCCGCCACAGCCTGTTCGGCAGTACCCCCGCCAAGGGTCACCAAAGCGGCCGCAGCCATTCCAGAAGCGGCTCCACACTCAGCCTGGCATCCGCCAACCTCCGCGGCAAATGTTGAGCGGGAGGCAATAAAAACACCAATAATACCGCCTGCCAGCATAGCCTTCACAACATCTTCATCGCAGAGCCCTAATTCATCGCAAACGGCCAGACACGCGCCGGGAAGTACTGCACAAGAACCAGCCGTAGGAGCAGCCACGATAATGCCCATGGCACTCTTGGTTTCCATGATAGCAGTAATATACAAAATAATTCGATTTAGTAAATTCACATGAAGTAATTTCTTATGTTTCATCTTCTGGAAAAAACGATCAGACTGACATCCAAGAATACGATCATCGTAATTAGTACCCTTCAAGCCCTGCTCCACGGAGTTGCGCATAATCCGCATGATCCCATTCATACTTTTCAAAACTTCCTGCTCGGTTAAATTACCACGTGCACACTCATACACCAAGGCCAACTGCCATAGAAACTTGCCGGGATATCCTTTATGGTCAAGCATCTGTTGACACGTTGTAAACGGGACTTCCAATCCGCCCCGAGACAGTACTGGAAGAACGGGCGAGAGCTTCTTTACTTCAAAAATATTAAACTGCTCTTTCATCTCCGACAGTATGACATCATCTATGAATTCCTGCGCCTTGACTTCCAAAAGATAAGCAACCCTGTTTGTGTGTATTAGAACCTCATCCGCAGCAATTGCTTTAGTTAAATAGTCTAAGATCATTGAGCTATCTTCTTTAGTATAGATCAGCGTTTCCCTATAATCACCTTCAATGGAGACAGAGAAGCCATCGATATCGATTACTTTGATCATACCACCCCCCGTGGATATGGCGGTCAACACGTGTCGATATCGTTTATTACTTAATTTTAGACGATATACATTAGGATGCTGTACATTAAGATTTACTATCTTTATGGAAGCATCGATTCCCTTGTTGGCAATGGCATGGACCGAGTCGGGTAACCTGTCATCGACAGCATCCCAACCCATAAGACCACCGAACAATCCCATATCCGATCCCTGACTCACATGAGTCGTAGCCAGGGCCCCTTCCCTGTCGAACTCAACTATGACCTTTTTCAAATCGCCTTCCATTAAATCCAAAGCCAATCGGCCAATTCTCAGCGCTGCAGCGCAATGGGAGCTGGATGGTCCTCGCATAATCGGGCCTATTACATCATTGAAGATACTAACATACATACCCGGATCTCATATTATCACAGTACCTCAATTAGCAACCAATCTACCGAAACAATCTGATAGATTCCACTATCTTTTTATAGCCATTTTGTATGGTGAAACTATTTATCATCTATATGATTTCCTAAAGCCCTCATCATACATATTCAGATTCGAGCTTCTTACAGGTAATACTGAAGTTAGTAGTTAGCGTCATCTTCCACTCGGTGTTTTCCGAGTGAAGCTCCGGACTTAGATTGCACTAACCACATTGGCTTCAAATTACAAACCGGCATCTTCCTGTCGTGTCACGATCGGCACGTAACCAACTTCAATGCCTTTGGGCGGAGTCACGATTAGTGCCGGATCGAGTGTTGCCAGCGTTCCTCTGCTGGGCGGTGCCATGTAGTCTCTGTCGATCGGCCAGTTTGCATGGACTTTTTCAACAAAGGATTGGAGTTTCTTCTTCTTATCGTCACTCCAATCATATTGCTGGAAGGATGGCTGATCGACAAAACGATACCAGGAATAGGTGACTACAGAACCGTCAACGAGAGTGACCGTGAACGGCCCACTCGCCGGGCCGGGATTACTCCAGGCTCCGGTAGTCGGTGACGTGTAGGGCTTACCCCGCCCAGCCAATTTGAACTCCTTAGTCAGGAGTTGCGTCTCCGGTGGCACATCCGCAGCTGATACGGCCACGCGCTCGTCCCCAACATGTTTGGTATACTGCGGGAAAAAGCCCTTGGGGTTGATATCGCTGTCGTTCCACTGCAGCCCCCAAACATTGGATTCAAATACCTTTGTATCAAAAATCTTGTCGACACCAGTAATCTCTTTGCCGGCTTGATCGAAGCGCGGCGTACGCGTCTTCAACGTCGACTTCCAATCGCCGCTGGCGTCGAACCGTCCAGAGCAGGCCGGCCCTCCGTCCCGCCACGCCTTAAATGCGTCATAAAGGGCCGCTTTCGAGTAGTATGTCACGTCCTGTACCAGCAGGGTTCTTCCCTGGTCGTCTACCGGGAACTGTAGCTTGGGTATCTTCGAATAAATAACACCTTGCGCGTCTTTGGCGTCGAAACGTGGCACAGTATTAATTTCCATTGCTCCGCCGCCCATAACACCCGGCCGAGCGTCGAGTCCGCGTCCGTAAATAAACGGATAGTTAAACAATTTGCCGATCTTGCTCCAGGTCTCCGGGATATAATAGGCGATCGGTCCTTTGAAGTTGGCCGCACTTAGGAAACAGGTCCAAGCCTGATCACCGGTGGGTGGGTCCCCCGTGGTAGGCTCGGTAAAGGGCAGGGCCATGTATGTGTAGCCCAGGAACTTGCCGTTGGGATTGCCCTCGAAAGGCAGTGCGTCCGGTGGAATGAGCAGCCGGTTGCTCAATTGGGCTATGCCCAGTCGATCATCTGGCAGGGCTGTGCTGCTATAGAAAAACGACCACCCGGGTGACCCGACCTCATAGTCGTAACACTGTGGGGTGGCATTCATACTGAACTTTGGAGGTCCATATCGGAATCTATTGCCGGCCCAATAGCCCAGACCTCCCTCCACGGTCTGAAAAACGCTACCCCAGGTAGGCCCTCGCTCCGCCCAATTGTCCCTTGCAAGCGTGCCAATCGGAGCGAGCGGGGTATCCTTATTGTCGGAATTGTCGGGAGTGATCCACGCACTGGGCAAGCCGATCTGAAAGTCGGCAATAGGTTCGGCAATCAGCGGCCAGACCGCAGAATAGAAACCCATGCCAGCACTATAGGTGGCGCGGTCCGGCGGCCGGGACGCACTGTAGCCAATGTACCCGTGCAGACCTCGCGAATGCGCGATAACAACTCCTGCCCTTTCACTTTCTTTGTTAGCGGTGTTTTCTTTACCTTCGCACGTCCAGGGTAGGATCATAAAGGCAAGGATAATAAATAATGTATTTCTCATAATAGTCTCCAATTCTGACGGATAAGAGTGCACAGCCTTGTTTTTAGTCACTGTCAGCTTCGTTAATCACACACGCATCGGCCCAGTTGCCCAGAACCTCTTTCCCATCGAAGACGAGCATCAAACAGTACACGTCCTTTAGCTCGATATCGATTCCCCTGGGCGGCGAATCTTTTGTCATTTGGCCGCTGTCCCACAGAATCTTGTTTGCAAAAAAGTCCTCGTTATAAACCCTGAATCGCCCCTTTGCATCTTCTTTGGAGGATTTGTCTATCGCTACAATCGCACTGAAACGGTCTGCGCGATTATTGACTTTGAACATCACGGCACATTTACCCTTACAGCCAATCCCTTTCTTGAATGTCTGGCCGGCAATTCTGATCGGATCGCCGGCGAACGTGGCATCGTAGACCGGTGTATTGCCGGCCTTCCAAATGTAGTAGAGATCGCTCATGTAAGTCTCCCCCTTACGGGTCACAGTGTACTTCTCAAGCGGCATTGGCGAGGGGATGGGCAGTGGCGGGCCCGGCCTGCCTACCTTTATCATTTTGTGCTCATGCTGGCCGAGGTCGTGGGCCGTGAAGAAATCATTGAATTCGCCGAGGTCCTTGCACGCCCAAAGATCTCGCACAGGTTGATTCCCCGATAGACCTATCTTGTCCCAAAAGGCTGTAATGTCCGCCTTTTTGCCTCCTTTGTTCAGGAGCAAGACGGCTGTCGTCCCATCCGCCAGCGGCTTGTTATAAACCTCACAGCCACCCTCATCAAAGACCTTGTATCCCTGAACTCCGCGTCGGTCCTGGTTCACGGCGATAAGCTCTGGAGCTGTTAGGACCTTGCGCACCTTATCACTCATTGTTCGAAGGTCATTGCCCGCCATCAGGGGAGCGGCAAGAATACACCACAAGCTGAAGTGAGCCCGATCAGCAATCTCTTTGCGGTCTTCCTCAATACCCTTCAGGTTGCCAATCTGCAGCATGTCCGGATCGTTCCAATGACCTGGTCCGGCAAACTGCCAGAGCCCGTTAA
>CAZHBL010000134.1:0-10567 GCA_964530105.1 uncultured Pirellulales bacterium
TGATCCATTCGAGAGCCGGTATTTATCAGGCACGTTGCGATAATGGTGGCGGAGCCTCCGTTTTCAATTTTACGTGCAAGCCCAAAGAGTCGGCGGGGGATTTCCAGAATGCCGGCTTCCAATCCGCCGCTCATAGTCTGGCGATGCGGTGCACCTCGCCGGCGCCCCCTATTGTTGAAAGCCCTGCCCATTCGTGTGAGACTGTCGATCAGCAGGACAATCTCTCTGCCGCATTCCAGCTCCGTTTGTATATGGGCAAGCATCAGCTCGGCGAGCTCGGCGTGCTCGTCGGCACTGTGGTCGCTCGTACTTGCCACCACTTCGGCTCCTTCAACGGACCTGCGAAAGTGGGTGACTTCCTCGGGCCGCTCATCCACCAGCAGCACAATAATACGGCTTTCAGGGGAACATTGCCGAATCGCCTGGACGATTTGTTCCAGGAGAACGGTCTTTCCCGCTTTGGGCGGTGAAACGATCAATTGGCGCGTGCCCTTTCCTATCGGCGCAATGAGGTCGACGATACGCATGCTTTCCTGGCCGGAAGCGCCCAGGTCAAATCGTTCGTGCGGATCGACGGCTACCAGATCGGTAAACCGCGGGCGTTTGCGAAATGCCTCAGGTTTCATACCTCCCACCGAATCGATAGAAACCAGCTTGCGTTTGCCTTTCTTTCGTTCGATCTGAGCGGTAACAGCTGCTCCTTTAGTGAGCCCGAGGCGGCGAGTTATATCCGGTTGCACTATTACTTCAGACGGCCCCGGTCGATAAGAACGTTCGGCTGTTCTGATCGCGAGCTGCTGTTTGTTGATGTTTTTCAAAATTCCAGTAATTATATCGGCCATTAAAGTGTTCCGTTTAATTTCTCCAGAGATAAATGGTGAACGAGAAAACGCTTGTATCATACAACATTATTCAGCATTAGCAAGTGGCTGTTATGAACTTATGTATTATTTTAATTGTCGCCGACTTTATTGCTGTGCAGAAACTTTCCGTACGGCGAAGTTCTCTTCAAACTCCGTATTCGATATATCCACTACCCCACGGTCAGACAATACTTGCCGGCTCTTCTCTACTGCTCTTATCCTTGTGGCGATCCATTCATTGCGATATACGCGATGCGCGAATGGTAATTTACTGAATCGTGAAAGTTCCAGTTAATCCGCCGATGCTGACCTTGAACTCGCCAGGCTCGACAACGGGCTTGTTGTCACGACCGATGAATTCGAAATCATCCCGGTTCAGCTCAAACTTGACTGTCAGGTTCTGGCCGGGCGTCAAAGGCACCTTGCTGAACCGCTTGAGGGATTTGACCGGGGGCGTAACGGTCGCGGCTATATCCGACAGGAAAAGCTGTACAACCTCGGCACCTTCACGTTGACCTGTGTTAGTTACATTGACCGTGACCGTCAGTGTGTCGCTTGCCGAGAGCTTATTCTTGTCGAGCTGCAAATTGCTGTACTTGAAGGTTGTATATGACAATCCGTGCCCGAACTCCCACTGCGGATCGAATTTGTTGGGAGCTGCATCCTCGCTTTTCTTATGATCGTAGCAAACGTACCACCCGGAGTATTTTGGATATGTAAACGGTAATTTTCCGCCTGGATTCGCATCGCCAAAGAGAATATCGGCCACTGCCTGTCCGCCCTCCATGCCGGGCAAATACGCCATCAGAATCGCACCGGCATGATCGACGATCGTTCGAATCACACGGGGCCGGCCCTCGGTCAGTACCATAACGATGGGCTTGCCCGTCCTGGCAAGCTCCTGCACAAGGCGAATCTGCGGCCCCGACAGCGTCAAATCGTCGATATTGCCGGGTGTCTCACAATAAGCCGGCTCGCCCAGGCACGCCACGATTACATCCACACGGCTCGCCGCCGAGACCGCTCTCGGAATATCCAGCTCCTTGTCAAATGTCACTCCCTCGATATACTCGACGCGACTTGCTCCGGCTTTATCCTGTATCGCCTCCAGGATGGTAGATTTCTCCTGCGGATAGAGGGCCTCGTTATCTCCCTGCCAGGTAATGGTCCAGCCCCCGTTCAGCACGGAAAGCTTATTGGCGCATGGCCCTGTTACAAGGACTTTACTGCTTTTGCTCAGCGGTAAAATGTCATTCTCATTTTTGAGCAGTGTCATCGCTTCTCTTGCCGCCTGCAGATTTACCTGACGTGAGGCATCCGTTGCGAACTGCTCTTTAAGCTGCTTATCCGGATACGGCTTCTCAAAGAGCCCGAGCTGGAATTTGATCCGCAGGATATCGGTCACGGCTTCGTTAATACGCCTCATCGGAACCTCGCCGGTTTTGACAAGGTCCACAAGATGGTCGTAAAAGCTGTAGTCGGAAGGCACCATGCTCATATCAATCCCGGCCATCACAGCCATCTTAACCGCTTCACGCTGATCTTTCGCCACCATCTCCCGTTTGTAGAGATTATCTATATCCGCCCAGTCCGAAACGACAAAGCCATCGAAGCCCAGCTCGTCCCGCAGCACATCGACCAGCAGGAACCTGTCCGAATGGACGGGGATCCCGTTAATCTCCGATGAGTTAACCATGACCGTTGCGACGCCTGCTTTTGCCGCCGCGGCAAAAGGCTTCAGGAATAGCTGCCTTAACTGCCGCTCGGGAATATATGCCGGCGTCCGGTCCTTGCCCGACAAAGGCACGCTGTAGCCAAGGTAGTGCTTCATACACGCAGCGACCTTCGTAGGCTGCGATATGTCACTGCCCTGCAGCCCTTCGACATACGCCGCCGCCATGACGGAGCTGATGTATGCATCTTCCCCGAACGTCTCCCACTGCCTCGGCCACATCGGATTTCTGCCGAGCCCCAGTACGGGATTGAAGTTCCAGGGCATTCCCGATGCCCGCACTTCCAGGGCGGTAATTTCGCCCTCCGTCCTCACGAGGTTCACGTTGCCGGTCGCCGCCATTGCGATGTGTTGTGGGAATATCGTAGCCCCCAGGGTATAGTTCGCCCCGTGAATCGCGTCGATCCCGTAGATAATGGGAATCCCCAGCCGTGTCTGTTTTGTTGCCATATCCTGCATTTGCGTGATGATTTCCTGCCAGTTATCTACGGACCTCGCCTGTCCGCCGCAGTTCAGGATAGATCCGACCTGATGCTTGACAATGGCGTCCTGCAGCTTCTCCTCATCGAGCTTCAGCGATCCGTCTTTGCCGGTCTCGCCCGCCACGACCTCCAATGTCACCTGCGTCATCTGCCCGACCTTTTCTTCCAGCGTCATTTTCGCAAGTAATTCGTCGATCTTCTTTTCCATTTGTTTGTCGGTTGTTTTAGACCGTACACTGGCGCAGCCTGCCGCCCAGCTTAGCATCGCCATTGCTATAATTGTAATCGCAAACTTTCTCATTTCTAATCCTTTCCGATTTGCCCATGAATAAATCCTTGCTTTTTTTGTTATCTGTCTCGATATTGCCAGATAATAACATACAATTTCGTCCAGCAAAACCACAAAATCTTTTTTGATTTGCCGTTTGACTCTGTCCAGATCAGATCATGCCATGAAAAAAACGTTTCCGTTTGACACAAGGACGATATCGGCTTACAATCAAATCGACAAGGAACCATCGCGTGTAATGGTTGTTCCGGAATATGCTGTTAATCATGAAATGAGGTAAAGGATTATGGATACAAGAGACAATAGCCTGAATCTCTCCCGCCGTACGTTTCTAAAGACAACCGCAGCTTCAATCGCAGCAGCCTGTGCAGTCGGCTCCGGCTGTAATGGAGAAATGAAGCTCGGAAAATCAAAGCGTAAAATCCCGCTGGGCCTGCAATTGTATTCCGTCAGGGCGGAATGTGAGAAGAACCTGCCGACCACAATCGCAGCCGTCGCCGACATTGGCTACCAGGGTGTTGAGTTCGCCGGCTTCTACGACTATAGCGCAGAGGACCTTCGCAAGCTGCTCGATGACAACGGTCTGAAATGCTGCGGCAGCCATACCCCGCTCGATGATATGCTCGGCGACAAACTGCCAAAGACAATCGAGTTCAACAAGACCATTGGCAATAAATACCTGATCGTACCCTGGCTCGATCCGAACAAGTATAACTCAGTAGAAGGCTGGAAAAAGGCCGCCGATATGTTCAACGAGCTGGCGGAAAAAGTTGCACCGCACAAAATGCAGGTAGGCTACCATAACCACTCGCACGAATTCACACCGGTTGACGGCCAGATGCCGTGGGACATCTTTTTCGGCAACACGCGTAAGGACGTCATTATGCAGTGCGACACAGGCAACGCCATGATCGGGGGCGGCCAAGTGATCCCTTATTTGAAGCGCTACCCCGGTCGGGCCGTTACGATTCATCTGAAGGAATACTCGGCAACAAATAAGAACGCCATAATCGGCGAAGGCGACATTCCCTGGGAAGAGCTGCTCAACCTCTGCGAGACTATCGGAGGCACCAAGTGGTACATCATCGAGGAAGAAAAAGACGTCTATCCTCCGCTGAAGGCAGCCGAGCTATGTTACAAGAACTTCAGAAAGTTCCGCCCGGCGTAACCTTATTCGTTTCCAAAAGCATTTACTCAACCCCCGGTTTGTCGCCGGGGGTTTTCTTTTACCGCCGTCTCCTCAAATCCACCGGGGATTTGCCATTTTGTCGCTGTTCGGCTACTCCGTGATATAGGCTCAGCCATGATCATTGCTTTTTACAGTTGGATTTGGTATCCTGGTGTAAAGTAAAGATATTATGTTAAATCTATATTAACTTTTTAATATGCACCAACGCACGCAAACGGAATTAGATACAAAAGGACTTGTATTCGATATCAAGAGGTACGCCATACATGATGGCCCGGGTATCCGCACAACCGTGTTTTTCAAAGGCTGTCCGTTGCAGTGCCTTTGGTGTCATAATCCGGAAAGCTGGAAGAGCCAGGCCGAACTCGGTTTTCGCAAAGGCCGGTGTGCCGGATGCGGTCAATGTGCTGAGACATGTCAACATGAGGCGATTTCGCTTATTGAAAACCGTCCTGTGACAGATACGGAGAAATGCGTACTCTGCGGCCGATGTGTGGATGTTTGTCTGGCCGGCGCCAGGCAGATTATTGGGCGGGAGATGGCCGTTAGCGAGATCATGGCCGAAGTCGAACGAGATGTCATATTCTACGACCAATCGGGCGGCGGCGTCACGTTCTCCGGAGGCGAACCGCTGATGCAGCCGGACTTTCTTATTGCTCTGCTGAATCAATGCCGGGCAAGAAATATTCACACGGCAGTGGATACGAGTTGCTACGCGGAACCGGATATTGCCGAATCGGTCACCAAAAGGGCCGACCTGTTCCTCTGCGACCTCAAACATATGGATAATGAAATACACGAGCGTTTTACAGGCATAGGAAATAATTTGATTCTTGAAAATATCAGGCGTATTGCGCAGGCCGGCAAGAAAATCGTAATCAGGATTCCGATCATTCCCGGCTTCAATGACGAGACAGTGAATATCGAAGCGACGGGCAAATTTGCAGCATCTCTGCCTGGCGTCGGCAGGATAGACATCCTGCCCTTTAATGGTGGGGGGATTGAAAAATCGGCTCGACTTACGGGTGAAATTAAATTCATGCGGACGGAGACTCCCGATGAGGATAAAATGAGCGAGATAGTGGAGAATCTGAGTAAATACGTATTCGAAGTAAACATTGGTGGTTAATGATATGAACGAAAGAATAGCAAAACTAAAAAAACAAAGCGTTGAGACCAGGCCTTATATCTCCACCGAACGGGCGGAGTTGATGACCGATTTCTATCAGAGTGATATTCCCCAGCGTGAATCTGTTGCTGTCTGCCGCGCCCTGTCTTTCAGGCACCTGATGGAGAACAAGACCATATGTATCAACGAGGGCGAATTGATTGTTGGCGAACGCGGCCCGGCGCCGAAAGCCACACCGACTTACCCCGAGCTTTGCTGCCATTCTATGGAGGACCTGCGCATACTAAACAGCCGGGAAAGAACTTCCTTTGCGGTCTCGGATGAGGTTAGAAAAATCTACAGCGAGAGAATCATTCCCTTCTGGGCCGGCAAAACCATGCGGGAAAAACTTTTCGCCTCGATGGAAGAGAAGTGGCACCAGGCTTTTAATGCGGGAGTGTTCACCGAGTTTATGGAGCAGCGTGCCCCCGGCCACGCCATCCTTGACGACAAGATTTACCACAAAGGTATGGTGCAATTTAAAAATGACATAGCGGAGAACCGGAAAAAAATCGACTATTTCAATGATCCGCGCGCTTATGAAAAGGACCAGGAATATCGGGCGATGGATATCTGTGCGGATGCCGTCATTACCTTCGCCCAAAGGCACGCCGAAAAGGCGACACAGCTTGCACAACAACAAAGCGATCCTGTTCGGCGCGGCGAGTTGGAACGGATTGCCGAGGTCTGTTCGCACGTGCCTGCTAATGCGCCTCGCAATTTCCAGGAGGCATTGCAGTCGTACTGGTTCGTACACTTGTCCGTGATTACGGAATTGAATACGTGGGACTCTTTCAATCCGGGCCGGCTCGACCAGCATTTGCTGCCGTTCTACGAAAAGGGCCTGCAGGAAGGGAATTTAACACCGGAACAAGCCAGAGAGTTGCTTCAGTGTTTCTGGGTAAAGTTCAATAATCAGCCCGCTCCACCGAAAGTTGGTGTTACCGAGGAACAAAGCGGAACCTATACCGATTTTGCATTGATC
Organism: uncultured Pirellulales bacterium; assembly: GCA_964530105.1. Taxonomy (GTDB): domain Bacteria; phylum Planctomycetota; class Phycisphaerae; order Sedimentisphaerales; family Anaerobacaceae; genus JAFGPJ01. The sequence goes on from CAZHBL010000134.1 coordinate 6,709, forward strand.
AATATCGGCGGTATTACGCCGGCCGATGGCGGTGACGCAGTCAACGATGTTTCATATTTGATGCTGGACGTGGTCGAAGAGATGCGCCTGACTCAGCCGAGTTCCTGTATTCAAATCAGCATGAGAAATCCCGACAGGTTCCTGAAGCGCGCCTGCGAGGTAATTCGTACTGGGTTTGGGCAACCTTCTGTCTTCAACACCGATGTCATCATTAAGGAAATGCTCCAGGACGGCAAGAGCATAACAGATGCCCGTACCGGCGGCCCCAGCGGCTGCGTGACGGTCAGCTCGTTCGGCAAGGAAAGCTGCACCCTGACAGGCTATATTAACTGGCCCAAAATTTTCGAACTTGCCTTCAACGACGGCGTTGATCCTGATTCGGGCGGGCAGATTGGTCCTAAAACCGGTGATGCCCGAGAATTCACTTCTTACAGGCAGCTTATGGATGCATACAGCCGGCAGCTCGGGTATTTTATCGACCTGAAAATCAGGGCCAACAATATCATCGAACGGCTCTTTGCCAATTACATGCCCGCTCCCTTTATGTCGATTGTGATGGATGACTGCATCGCACGCGGGCTCGATTACCACAACGGCGGCGCAAGGTATAATCCGACCTATATCCAGGGTGTTGGTATCGGCACGTTAACCGATTCACTGGCGGCAGTAAAATATCATGTTTTCGATGAGCGGAACATCTCAATGGATGAATTGCTAAATGCGATGCAGGCAGACTTCGAGGGATATGAACACCTGCGGCGAAAGCTGCTCTACAATACACCAAAGTACGGCAACGACGATGATTACGCTGACGAAATCGCCGAAGAAGTATTTAACGTTTACTACGACCTGCTAAACGGCCGCCCGAATACCAAGGGCGGCAAGTATCGTGTGAATCTTCTTCCCACGACGGTTCATATTTATTTTGGCTCTGTGACCGGTGCGCTGCCGAACGGCAGAAAAGCCGGAGAGACTGTCTCGGAAGGTATCTCGCCGACCCAGGGCGCCGATACGAAAGGGCCGACCGCCGTTGTCAAATCGGCGGCCAGAATCGATCACGTACGCACCGGCGGAACTTTGTTGAATATGAAATTCAATCCGCAGGTTCTCGCCGGCGAAGGCATCGATAAGCTGCTTCATCTGATCAGGTCTTACTTCAAGCTCGACGGCCATCATATCCAGTTCAATGTTATTGACGCCGAAATGCTAAGGGAAGCCCAGCAGAATCCTGAACAGCATCGTGACCTGATCGTGAGAGTCGCTGGTTACAGCGATTACTTCGTGGACGTGGGGCGAGACCTGCAAAATGAAATTATCGCCCGCACCGAACAGCGGACGCTCTAAAACATTTCGCTAAATGTAAATGTAGGGTGGGCCTTGGCCCACCGATCTAATTCTTTGACATATAAACATAAACGGTGGGGCAGAGCCCCACCCTATGTGCTTTTTGCCTTTTTACTTTTACCTTTTTCTTTTTCTGATGTGGAGACTTATTATGGAGAGAATATTGGCTTTGCTCACCGTGTTTGTCTTGCCTGTTTTTTTTGCCGGCTGTGGGCCCGCCGCTCAGCAGCACCGTAAGGTGTCCCCCACGGGAGGACAATTGGAGCGGTTTATCGAAGCTCATGTCGAAAAAGTTGAGCCTTTGACAAAAGAAGCGAATCTTGCCTATTGGGATGCAACAACAACAGGTAAGACGGAATATTATGACAGGTTCAGCGAATTACAGCTTGAGATAAGCCGGCTCTATAGCAATCCTCAGGACTTTGCCTTTATCAAAGATATAAAAGAATCCGGCCGGATTAAAAATGCCAGGCTGGCCCGGCAGTTAGATAAATTGTACTACGCTTATCTGCGAAACCAGGTAGAGCCGGAGCTGCTTAAAGAGATAGTTGACCTGGACGGCAGGATACAGGAAAAGTACAGCAGCTTTCGCGGAACGATGGATGGGAAAAAAGTCACCATGAGTGACATCTATAACATTTTGACAACGGAAAAAGACTGCCGTAAAAGAGAGTTGGCATGGAAGGCCAGCAAACAGGTGGGGAATGTGATTGTTGACGATCTTATCAAGCTGATCAAACTGCGTAACGAAGCGGCACGAAAGGTTGGCTTTGATAATTATCACACTCTTATAATAGTCACGGGCCAGCAGAATGGGAAAGAACTCGACCGCATTTTCGATGAGCTTTGCGAATCGACAACCGAACCTTTCGCCCGGTTAAAAAATGAGTTGGATATCATCCTGGCGAAAAGTTATGGCATTGCCGTTGAGGATTTAATGCCGTGGCATTATCATGATCCTTTCTTTCAAAGAACCCCGCTGGTTTATGAGCAGAACCTGGACCTTTATTATAAGGACAAGGACGTCAAAGAATTGGCGGAAAAATATTACGCCGGCGTCGGCCTGCCTGTGGATGATATCCTCGCAAAAAGTGATTTGTACGACCGTAAAGGTAAATACCCGCACGCTTTCAGCCATGATATAGACCGGCGTGGGGATGTTCGTATTTTGTGCAATCTTCAAAACACCGAACGCTGGATGGAGACCATATTGCACGAACTGGGCCATGCGATTTACAGTAAATACCACGATCAAAATGAGCCCTGGCTGCTCAGGGAGCCGGCCCACAGTTTTACCACCGAGGCGATAGCGATGTTTTTCGGACGATTGAGCCGCAATGCCGCCTGGATGCAGGAAATGCTCGATCTGTCTGATAAAGAACGGATGGAGATTGAAGAAGTCAGCAGGAAATACCTGCGATTTCAGCAGGTTCTTTTTGCCCGCTGGGCCTTGGTAATGTACAATTTCGAAAAGAAGCTTTACGCCAATCCCGACCAGGATTTGAATAAACTCTGTTGGGATCTGGTTGAAAAGTACCAGCTTATCAAAAGGCCGCCGGGCCCCGTTGACGCCGGCTGGGCTTCCAAGCTGCATTTTATATCTGCGCCGTGTTATTATCACAATTACATGATGGGTGAATTGCTGGCTTCGCAACTGCATCACCACATTGTTTACAAAGTTTTTAAGCTCAAATCGGACCGCGATGTAAGCTATGTGGGCGAGAAAATGCTCGGTGATTATCTGCGTGAAAAAGTATTTGGTCCCGGCGCCTTGTATCGCTGGAACGATATGATCAAACGCGCCACCGGCGAGCCGTTAACGCCCAAATACTTCGTAGAGCAATTTGTAAAATAACGCAGGGATCACCCGGATGTATTCTGATCTCTGAATATGATATGGAGTGCTAATGGTCTATTTGATTGGTATATTCATCTACTTGTTTATCCTGGCAGGCATTGGCATATACAAATCCCGGCAGGTCAAGACCCAGCAGGATTTTGCCATAGCGGGTCGCACCCTTTCTCCGTGGATTATGGTCTTGACCATGCTCGCTGTCTGGATCGGGACCGGTTCTATCGTCGGCAATGCCGAAGAGGCATATCGTACCGGCGCTGCGGCTCTGATCATTCCTTTCGGTACCTTCGCCGGTATGATTCTATTGTCGTTTATCGCCATAAAGGCGCGTAATATCGAAGCTTCAAGTGTCCCTGAAATAATCGGTTCGAGGTTTGGTCCGGTCGCGCGGCTGCTGGCAGTTATTGCCCTTATAATGGCCTATATGGTGATCGTCAGCTATCAGTTCAACGCCGGAGGTGCCGTGATCGAGGTCATCAGCGGATATACTGTTAACAAGGAGACCGCTACAATAGTCGCAGCATCGTTCATTATCGTTTATACTATGCTGGCCGGCCTGAAAAGTCTCGCCAGTATGGACATTGTCACCGGGACAATTATTACAGTCTCGCTGCTGATTGCCTTTCCGGTTCTTTTAATCAAAGCGGGCGGCTTTGCCGG
>CAZHBL010000135.1:0-10539 GCA_964530105.1 uncultured Pirellulales bacterium
GTGCAGTATAACCACTTCTCGCTGCTCATAAGGGACTTTCGATATTGCCTCTCTCAGGCGGTTCAACTCTTCTGCTGATATTAAAGCATGACTCGGTATCTTGTAGTCCGGTATTGCCATGTCAGTTTTGTTCATTCCAATTGGCTCTCTTTTTCTTGCACGAACTCTGTCACGTGAAAGATTAGCAACGCACGTCAGCAAGTATCCTTTGAGGCTTCCGGTTAGTTGGAATTCATCGGCAGATTTTACGAAAGAGACGAAAACATCGTGCACAACATCCTCTGCTGCGTCTAAGTCATGCAAAAGAGAATTCGCTAATGAAAATAAATCGCTCTTGTACTTCTCATAAATACGGCTCAGTGCGTCACTGCTGCCATGCTTCATCTTCCATAGAAGAATCTTGTCTTCTATCATCTGAAAGCCTCATTACTAATCTCTAAACGATCGATCGCCGTATATACAACGATTAAACCATCTTATTTAATCTAAGAAAATTATTAATTTCTATCGTATTTTACTTCTCAAAGCGCATAGAAAAGGCCGGGCTAAAATGTCCGGCCTTGTATTTTCGCTGAGACAGTTTAGGCTTACGAGGTTGTGTTCGGCTCTACAGAAGCAATAGAACAGTAATTTTGCCAGTCCCAGACAGAATCAACTTCTTCCACCTTGTATTGCTCAATGTCAAAACTGAATAGTGTTCGGTCCAGTTCGACATCAAAGACAATATCGCTCCAGATGAACGCAGGTTTCGTCTGACCCCATTCATTTGTTACTAAAAATTCGATGCTGATGGGCAGTTGCGTTTCGGGATCGACCCAGAAAGTCGTCTGGTCCTGCCCAAAGGGCGCACGAAAACCTATTGCCTGAGTTTCAGCTATCTGGCGTTGGCCTATATATTCGGAAGAAAGCTGAGGCATATTCTTAAAGTTGCTCAACGCCTCGTATATGTCCGGAGGTTGGTTTTCGATGAAAGTTATTTTAGCTGTTTTCTTCGAAGGATTCATCAGGACGACTTGTTTCTTGCGGCGGTCTAACAGCCAAACCTTTCCATCCGCCAATAAAAGTCTGACGAAATAGGGTTCCAATGCCACACCCTGGATAATTATCGCCTTATCCGGAATGGAGATTTTCCATGTTACCGTTTTACGCCTGTGGACATTTGGCGATAAATCTCCGGGTGAGAGAATTATGCCATTGATCGAGTCGTTGAATTGATGAACAGTCATGAACGCTGCTGCGACTATCAATGTTAATGCGGTTAATGTTATGATTGGACTTTTCATTATTGTTCCTGTCTTTAAATAATTGCAGAAAAAGGCCGAGCCAATCAGGCCCGGCCTTTGTGTCTGGAGCCAATTAAATTTTGAGACTATTGGTCGTCTTTGAGCGTTCCATACGACCAGATGATTTCAGTTCCATCCCTGAGAGTGAACCTCTGCCGTTTGAATACGAACAAGCGGTCCTTGAACTTCTTCTCGTATGTACCAAGGTCCTCTCCGGAGCCCGCATCCTTGAGCCTGACCCATTCTTGTCTTTGCTCGCTGTTAATGGCGAAGTTAAGCTCGTCACCTTCCCGCATATCCATGGTTCGGCCGTCGGATAGTTGATACTGATACACGAACACTCTCCTATCCAGTTCGCCGTTGGCTGTTAGTTCGTCCACCGCTATCAACTTTCTCTCGTCCTGCTGACGCAGGTTTGCTATTTCCTGCTTGTCGTTCAGGATTTGCTCCGCTTCTTTCGGATCACTAACAACTGTCGTTACTTCGTTCTGGCTGTCTTTACTTAGCTGACCACTCGACCAGATTACTTCGGTTCCATCGCTAAGGACGAACCTCTGTCGTTTGAATACGAACAAGCGGCCATTGAATTCCTTCTCCACAACGCCAAGATCCTCTCCAACTCTCGCTTGCAGGAGATTGTGAAGTTCTTCCCAGTCCGTCTGGGTTAAGTGTATTTTCAGCCCTTTCGGTTCCCCCACGCCGTGAGTAACTACAGTTCCGTCCGCCAACGTGAACATGTAGGTATCGAAGGTGAAAGTCCGACCTTGCACCTGCTTGTCCTCATATCCCAGGAATTCTCCTTTCTTGAGCCGTCGCAACCGATAAATCTCGCTGATTTGCTCGGTACTCAGTTCATTCGCAGGCTGTTCCAGTTCAGGGTCTGACTCGCCGACTTGTTTCTCACGTCCGTCGGCCAGTATGTACTTGTAAATGCAGGTCCTGTGGAGTTCGCCTTCCACCACTGTGTCGATGAGTTCTATCAGTTCTCTTTCGCCTCTCTCACGCAGAATATCGATCTCTTTGTGATCCTTATCGATTTGCTCGGGATTTAAGACCTCATTTTTCCCGGGCTCGCCCTCACTTATAGTTTGTATGCGCCCGTCTGAGAGTACGTACCTGTAGCGGAATGTTCTGTGCAAATTGCCGTTCACCTCCGTTTCAACCACACCCACTAACTCTCTGTTGTCCTGCTGGCGCAGCAGGGCGATTTCTTCCAAATCCGTGCGTGCCTGCTCGGCGTCGATTGCATTAGCCGCACCAACAGTTACCGCGCCACCGCGCGTTACCGTATAACTTCTCTCCTCATTGTTCGCATCCAGATACGAGCTCTGGTAGAGGAGTTCGGGTTCCGTGCTGAAATGATATGCGCCGTTATCATCTTGACCTTCGAAATGGTATCGGTACACCCTGAGGCCCACCGCCGTCGCGAAGGCTCCGACACCTGTCACAAGGGCAATCACCGCAGCTATTTTCCATACTCTTTTTCGAACAGACATGGTCTGTCTCCTTTCGATTTTTCCGAGAACCTCTCGGCGTAGTTGTTGGCGGTGCTGATGCGATTCATATTCCGGCAGTTCAACGCCTTTGAGATATCTGTCTATATTTTCAATATTCTTGTTCATGGTTTTATTCCCAATTATTCAGGTAACACACTCCAACGCACCAGGATATCCTGCAACTTGGCCAGCCCGCGGTGCAACTGGGCTTTCACTGTGCCTTCTTTTCTGCTGGTGATTTCACAAATCTCAGCAATCGCCTTATCCTCGAAGTAGCGAAGAATGATCACCGTTCGGTATTTGACTTTTAACTCCAGCAGCGCTTTGTGGAGCAGTCTATACTCCTCGGCTGCCACCATGCTGTCGCTGACAGACTGTTCAGCAACCTGAATGTCGTTATCCGGCTGAAGACTGATGATTTTAACATGTTTTGTCCGGCGCCAGTGCATCCGCACTTCATTTGTTGCTACACGAAAAAGCCAGGCTCGGAATGGAATCTGCCGCCAGTTGTATCGTTCGAGATGCCGGAAAACGGCAAGGAATACATTTGACGTCAAATCCTCAGCAATTGTACCGTCATAGGTACAATGGTAAATATAGCCGAGAATTTCGCTGTAATATTTGTCAAAGAGCATTCCAGCGGCTTCGGTGTCCTGCCGGGCCGCAGAGACCAGCATCTGGTCTTCGTCCAAAATTTCGTCATCGGATTCTAATTGGCACTCTAACGCATCGTTAACCATTCGATTGCTCCGGAGTCAGTCTTCACCTATTATAATGCACAGAGATCTAAAAGGTTGCATTTTTAGAGGCATAGGCGCAATAAAAAAGCCGGATCGCACTGATCCGGCCTGGAAAACCACTCTTTTTGGTGTCTTTAGTCATCTACCTGCCACCAGTCGTTATCGAAGTAGTGCCACTGCGGGAAGGTGCCTCTCATACTGTTGGCATTATTACCCAACAAGAGCCTGGCCTTGGCGTGCTTGCCGTCTTCGGAAATCTCGATGTCCCGCAGATATACATTCGTCGGTCCCTTGATGTTTACGCTTTGCACGAAGGCGTCGCTCAGTGCTTTTGGACTTTCGATGTTTGCCAGGTTTTGCTGGAGCCGCTTGGCATCTTCTTTGGTGCCGCCGAAGAGGTTCGAATCGTATTCGACTTCGCCTTTGATTAGCTTGTAAAGGTAATTGAAGTTGTAATTGGCCGAATATGCTTTGGCATTGCCTGTCTTGATTGCATCGACCATAGCGGTCATCCGCTCTTTGAGCCGTGCCGGAACGTCGCCGTCTTGTGAGACGTTGTACGGGGCCTGGTCTTTTTCAACGACCAGCTTCTGCTGCTCCTTGAGAACACTTGAGCCTTTGGCGTTGCTGACTTCCACGGATCCTTCCGTGACTTCGACTGCCAGAAGCTGCACGTGTTCCTGAGTGTCGGAAGTAACTCCGTCAACCATGTCCAGGATAAATTCCGTGCCCAACGCCTTTACCTCGCCGTAAGGTGTGGTGACGATGAATTCGCCGAGCCCCTTGACCACGGAGACGTCGATTACGCCTGCGATGTGCTCGAAGCCCCTTGTGCCGGCGGCATTATTTATTCGAATCTGTGCGCCTTTGGCCAGTGTAACTTCCGAGCCGTCGGCCAGCTTGAATGTCTGAGGGCCGGCCATTGCATTGTGGATCTCGGTTGTGTCGATTTTGTGCGTATCGGTAAACTGGTATATTCCTGCTATGGCTGCTATGGCTATCCCCGCCGCTGCAGCTAATTTTGTGAATGTGCTTGTCATGATTAATCTCCTTGTCTTAAAGTGAGCCGGTGAAGCCGAAGCTTCTTTTCCTGCCCGCGAAGTTAACATTGTTACGGCGTCCGGGTGCATTTGCTTCCACTGTTCGAAGTCCGTCCGTAGCTTTTCCGAGCCGATTGTCTCAGTCAGGGCTTCATCGAGCCATTTGTTATTTTCAGGACGTTCCATAATCATCTCCCGTAAAACCGTTTCTTTTCAAATACTTTGCTATCTTACGTTTTGCCCGAACCAGCCGGCCGTTAACCGCCTGTGGCGACAGACCCAGAACTTCCGATATCCGTGCCTGCGAGAATCCGTCGAAGTAACGCAGAACAATCAAATCTCTTTCTGCTTCTCGAAGGTTCCAGACCGCTCGGCGAATGGTTTCCCGGCGATCCTCGCAATCACTGCCGCTCTGTGCGGCGTGTTCGTCGCTCAAAGCGGCCGGTTTGATTCTGCTGGCTCTGAGCATCTGCCTTGAAACATTCCGGCAAATGCCCGCCAACCATGCGGCAAATCTCTCTTTACTTTTCAAACTCTCTATATCGCGGCAGGCTATGGCGAAGACTTCCTGGGCGGCATCCTCGGCGAGATCTCGGTCGGCCAGCATCGAGTATGCCAGCGCCACCATCGGGCTGTGATATCGCTCATAGAGAGCACCGAAGCTTTCCAAATGGCCATTTTGGGCGGCTTCAACTAATTGTGTTTCTGAATTCAAATTCACAACAATTCACCATTCAAAGAACAAGTTGAAATCAACTTCTATTATAATAGTGTAAATAATACCTCGAAATGTGCGCACAAAATTTATTTTTTCAGTATTTTGTGTCTTTTATCTGCCGATGCACCTTGGCGAATAAATTTATAAGCTGGATTCGAGACTATTTCTCCTCGGATTTGTCCGGCGGAGTTTTTTTGTTCGAATCTGCTTTTTCGTCTTTGTCTTTCTTCTCGGCGGTCTTTTCCTTCGCATCCAGCCGCTTTTTGATGTCGTCCAGTTCGTCTTTGAGTTTGTCGGTTTCTTTCCTGAACTCGTCGAGAGTTTCGCGCAGGCGGACGATTTCGTCCGGAACGAGCTGTTTGCGCTGCCGCAATTGTTTAAGAGCTCTCTCGGCGGAGCGTTCGATATTATCGTCCGGCTCATCATTCGAAAACGTCTCGACGATGGGGATGGCCCTGGGGTCGCCGAGGGTTCCCAATGCCCCGATCGCCCCGGCCTGTATCCTGTTTTTCGGATGATTGACATAGCCGGCTAAAAAGTTGCGTACCTTTGTTTTGTCGTCTTCGTTACGGGAGATGTGCGCCAGTGTGTCCAGACCCCGGGTGAAGGACCAGGAACGAAAGTCCATCTCGCGCTCATCGAGGATTCTCTGGAGAGGCACAATAAAGAAAGGCTCATCCAGCATTCGAATCGCCTCAATAGCGGCGGTTGCCAGCTCGTTTCGGAAAGACACGGATTTGAGGTAATTCAAAAGCAGGCGTCGCGTGCTTTTGTGATGGTAGAGGCCGAGGTTACGAATCGCCACTTCCAGAATCGCGGGATTCTTTTCGTTTTTTAAAGTTCTTTTTAGAAGCGTCAGAGTCTCAGACCTGTAAAAGTTACATACATCTCTGACAACCTGCTGACGCACCCGCGCATCGGCTTGGACCAGCGAGTCGGCGAGCGCCTCGAACGCCTCATTGGTGTGAATCTCGCGCAACGCCGAAGATGCGTTTCTGCGTACGGCGTAAAACGGGTCATTGTTGAGAACGCCTTTGAGCTTTTCGACGGTCTTCTTATCCTTCATTTTCTTGAGTGCGTCGATAGCCCTCAATCGCCCGATCACGTCATCCTGATTCTCCAACTGTTCATAAAGCATCGCCGTGGGCTTTTCGAACTTGATATTGGCCAGCAGGCCGTAATCGGGATCGAATCGAACAATATTAGGCTCATCTGGCAGACGGAAGTAGAAGTCGTGCTGTTTGCTGTCGACGACGATTTCACGATCGATCGGCTCATCGGCAATCATAAAACGAACTTTCGTCCGAAAGTGAAACAGCATTACCTTTTCAGTGACCTCATGTGTTTGCTCGACGGAGATTTTGGCGAGCTTGTCCTTCTCCAACCAGTTGTAGCCGACTTTCAAATCGGGATGCCGTCCGTGATAAATCCACTGGTCGAAGAACCGGTCATACGACCGGCCCGTCAATTCTTCGATTACCGAGCGAAAATCCTCCGTCACTACGCTGCTCAAAGCATGCCGTTCGAGATATGTTTTGACGCATTTGCGGAACATCTCGGCGCCGAGTTCGGTCCGAAGCATGTGCAATACCCAGCCGGCTTTGCTGTAGGTCCTGTAGTCGAACTGCTCGTCGGCATTGTTGTATGAGCGATAGACAATCGGTTTGTGATCGGGACGGTCTCGCAGTAGATACGATGCAGTGCCGTACAGGCCCGCCAACATGCTGTCTCTGCCGTTTTTGTAGCCGTCATACAAATCTTCATAATAGGTCGCAAAGCCTTCGTTTAGCCAGGTATGGCTCCAGTCTTTGCACGTGACATAATCGCCGAACCACTGATGGACCATCTCGTGGGCCACAAGGCTCTGGCTCGAACGGATGTTCTCCGTCTCGTCCGTGTGAAGTGTGTTCTCGGTCAGTATCGTAAGCGACGTATTCTCCATCCCGCCTGCGACGAAGTCCTGGACGACAGCCTGGTAATATTTGTCCCAGGGGTAGGGCACGCCGATTTCCTTCTCATAGAACTCCAGCATGTCCGCCGTGTCCTTGAACGAGTTCTCGGCATATTGTATTTGCGATGCCGGCGTATAAAAAGCGATTGGAATGTCCCTATATTTCGACTCAATCTTGCCGAGATTTCCGGCCACCAGGGCGATCAGGTAATTGACGTGGGGCTTGTCCTGGAGCCAGCGCACGACCTTCAGCCCGCCGGCGGGATCCATCTCTTCGGAAACGAGCCTGCCGTTAGATATAACCGTCATATTCTCCGGCACGCGGCAGATCACCTCTGAAGTGGATCGTTCGTTCGGATAATCGTAATTCGGATACCAGTGCGGAGCCATGTGGGATTCGCCCTGGGAGAAAAGGTGTGTGTCCTGCTCCGGATAGCCCATCTCCGGCGTGCGAAAGTACAGTCCCTGCTTAGGCTCGGCCTCGTAGATTATCGTGACGGTTGTTTCGACTCCGACCGGAACCGTCGGCTCGAATGTAATTGTTATGGCCTCATCAGTCGCGCTGTAGCCTTCAATTTTCGCACTTGACGTGACAGAGGAGACGTCAAGATCAACCGCATTCAGCCGGAGCTCCGTCAGCGGTTTGGAAATAGGCGCAAACTTAATCGTCGTCGTCCCGGCGATAGTCCGGTTCTTGAAGTCGGGCGTCACGTCGATAGTGATATGCAGAATGTCCGCCTCCCGGTCCGGGGCGTACTGCGGTTCGGCGATTGCCATGCCGACGATGCAAACCAGAAATACACAGCTTGTTATGTGAATAATTCGAGCCATTCTATATCTCCTTACACAAAATAAGACCTCGTTCCGCAATCTCTCAAAGAGCCAGATTCGAATTGGTGTGTCACCGTAAGTTTATGTAAATATACACCGATCCCGTAAAAGCGCCAAGAATGAATTTTGGGATGGTGTATTTGATTGTTTTGTTATAGGACGTTTACTTTCTGACCCGCTCGATCGCTTTTTTAAGGGCATCGAAGCCGACCTGCCATTCGTTCAGGCGGGTGACGTCTTTTTTCCCGGCAACTTCCATAAATTGCTCATTTGTCGCTTCAATAGACTCAGGCATAGGCCAGTCGGCACCGGCGGCTTTGCATGCCTGGCGCATATCGCTCCATCGCATCATAAATACGTACATTATAGGCAATTGGGCGACCTGAACGCGGAATCGCAAGTCGGGATTGTCACGCACGGCGTCTTCGGCGGCTTTCAATCGCTCCCAGCCCTTACTGAGTGTTTCGAAGGAAAGGAATTTCGCCGTGTGCTCGGAGAAGCAACCCAGATGATCGCCGCTTGCCTCGACGGCATCGTGCGTGATTTCCAGATAATCCTTAATATGCGGGCCGGCGGGGCCGTAATAGCCGGCGATGAATTCATCGATAAGCTTCTGCCCGTCCAGCGCCGGATTCCACAAAAGCTTGGCCAGGATCCAGGCGCGCAGCTCAGCCATCTCGGCACCGCTGGATGTATACGCACCCTGTTCGAAGATGCCTTTAACGCTGTGGTCGACGAAGAATTTGACGTTCGGCCCCAGCACTCGCAGGTTCGGGTGCGGCAGAATATAATGCCGGAAGTTTGTCGTATAATCCCAGATATAAAGCCGGTTGCATATCTTCGACCAGCCGACAATATCATCTCGAAACTCCTTGTTCCGTTCATCAGCAAGCGGCTTGCTGAAAGAGCATTCGATGCTGCACAGCCTCACAATCACGTTGGGCCTCGGCTTGGTGATCTTCGGAGGCTTGCGAGTGTATTGATACGCCAGCGTGCTGATCGCTACATTCGGAAATTCATCTTCGATATCCTCGGCCACGGCGTTGACGAATCGAAGCATCAGTCCCGCGGGGCTGCCTTCTTCTTTCTCGATAGCCGCACATTTGCTGCATTGGCAGTTCCCGTGCCAGTCGTTCTGAGAGACGGATGCGATTGTAGCGGCCGGATTATTGCGCAGACGCTCCCTGAGATTCTTCACCAGTTCCTTTCGCATTTCTTCGTTAGTCAGGCAGAGCTGTGCTCGCTCGTGAATGCGTTTGCCGTCGATTTCACTGAACCATTCGGGATGGTCTTCGAAATATTTTTCCGGCGGGATAAGCGGGAAGAACGTATGAACGAATCCCTCGTAGATGTGTTTGCCGCCGCGTTTGGCATCCAGTTGCTCGCTGTTGCCGTTGCTCTTGTTCCGAACGGCCCAGTCGCCGTCGAAGGAGTCGAACCAGAATGTCTCGCGATATTCCAGCGGCGGTACGTAGCGAACGTTCAGGCGGCCGATTCGGAGTGTCGGCTTGACCGGGATTGTGCTGGCTTTCGACGACCACCACCGGCAGCCGATGTTCTCTTCGAGGAAGGTATAAACCGCATAGAGCGTACCTCGCGGCCGGCCGCCGGCTAAGATTAAATCGTCGCCAACTGTGCGGATGACGATACCATCGGAGCCTAATCCGTCGGTGGAGAAATCCGCCACGGCTAATTTAGCTGCTTTGGGGCCTACGAGCAGCCGGGATTTACCGGCGGTAGGGGGAGCTTGAATCTCGAATATAGCGCCGGTAATCTGCCGGAGAAAGCCGGCCAGCTCATTTGCTGCGTGACGCTCTGGTTCGGTAGCATCGGCGGCAAGGACTACGACGGCTTTCGCCTCGCCGTTTTGTGCAATAGTCACTGTCTCGTCCGCTGCCGCTTGCACGTATCCGGCAGTAATTGACAGAGCTACAAGCAACACGGCGATTCTTGTTCTTTGTGACATCTTTGTACGGCCTCCCTAAAATACGAAAATGAATTGTCTTTATTTGTTCGTGTCTGTATGGTGGCGATTTTGCCGCCTTCGAAGAGATGGATAGTGCCGTCTCCTATGGTTTGAACGCATGGCTTGATGCCTCTGATCCAAAGCTTAAAGGCGGTTGGATGTTTATTCTGTGCTTCCTCGATAAACACGGCATCAGGTCTGCCGTAGTTTTCGAAATGTACTTCATACCATGTTAGATCCGAAGGACAATCGGTGAATGACATGGTTTCTGGAATGTCGTGTATCAATTCATCCATGTTAATTGGGAGCCGGCCGTTTTTGTTCCTGTATGCTTCTATGCACAGGAATAGATTCTTCTGCTGCTCCCCACATTCCTGCACTTCGGCGAAAATCCGGCCGACGGCGGTGTTCATGTCAAATATCTCTCCTCCGGGCGTTCCCGATCCCAGGACAACCAGCGGAGTTTTCCACAGCCAGAGCTGCAACCCGCCCCAAATCAATATAAGTATAATTA
>CAZHBL010000136.1:0-10521 GCA_964530105.1 uncultured Pirellulales bacterium
CAGGCCGCTGCCTGCACGTCCGAGCAGATAAGGAGACTAAACAAATGAAAACAATAACGATTTACCCAGTAACAAGATTAGAGGGTCATGCTAAGATAACCATAAACCTTGATGATGCCGGCAATGTAGCAGACACCTTCGTCAATGTTGTGGAGCTTCGCGGCTTCGAGAAGTTCTGTATCGGAAGACCTGTAGAGGAGCTTCCGCGTATCGTAACGAGTATTTGCGGCGTTTGTCCGTGGTCGCACCATCTTGCTTCTGCAAAAACTAACGATGCGATATTCGGCGTTACACCGCCGCCCGCGGGCAGAAAACTTCGCGAACTATGCAATGCCGTCGCATACACGGAAGAGCACATTCTTCATTTCTTCTTCTTGGCCGGCCCGGATTATGTAATGGGTCCCGACAGTGATTATTCTGTGAGGAACGTCATTGGTATAGCCCAGGCAAATCCGGAACTTGGAAAGAAAGTTGTGCGTAACCGGCACCTCGGGGCACAGATGCTCAATATTATATCGGGAAAGAGCATTCACCCCGTCACAGCAGTAGCCGGCGGTTTCAGCAAACCTCTGACCGAGGCCGAGCGGCAGAAGCTTATACCCATGGCCAAGGAAGTGCTGGAATTTGCAAAATTTGCGATGTCCTTCACCAAGGAGAATATTTTCCCTAAATATCTGGAAACAGTAAAGACAGTGGGCGTTATAAATACGGGCTTCCTCGGTACTGTAACCGACGACGGAACCCTCGATCTGTACGACGGCAAAGCCCGGCTGATGAAACCCGACGGCTCCTACGAAGAATTTGAGTACGCAGATTATACCGACCACATTGGCGAACATGTCGAGCCGTGGTCCTACATGAAGTTCCCGTATGCCAAGAACTGGGGCAAGATCTCTATGGACCTTGATAATCCCTCGGCAATTTACAGGACAAACTCGCTTGCACGAATCAACGTGTGTGACAAGTTCAGCACGCCGCTGGCACAGGCGGAACTCGAGGAATTCAGAGAAAAATTCGGCAGACCATGTCAGCTTACACTGCTCTATAACTGGGCAAGACTTATCGAACTGCTCTACAATGCAGAAAAAGTGAACGAACTGCTTGAGGATCCTGATATAACCAGCAAGGAAACCAGGGTGCCTGTTACACCGCGAGCGGCAAGAGGCGTCGGCAGTGTTGAAGCTCCCAGAGGTACGCTGATCCACGACTACGAGACAGATGAGAACGGACTGATTACCGACATCAATCTCATTGTCGGCACGACTCACAACAATGCGCCGATCAACATGTCCGTAAAGCAGGCGGCGAAAACTTTGATCAAGGACGGCAAATACGACCAGGGTATTCTCAACACAGTCGAAATGGCCATACGGGCTTACGATCCGTGCCTGTCCTGTGCAACACACAAGCTCGATGGTTCAATAGCGGTTAAGCTTGAAATTCGGGATTCCGGCGGGAAAGTGATCGACACTATAGCCAATTGGTGAGCCTGTAGCGTATCTGCAAAATCAAGCAGAAAAAGCTGCGGGATCACGTAGAGTTGACGACATTCAATTAGGCTCATGCTAAATGGGACCTGAGTGGTACGATAAGTCTGTATTAATATTGGGATGCGGCAACATTCTGATCGGAGACGATGGATTCGGTCCGGCTGTGGCCCAGCACCTCCGGAACGATTTCACGATTCCGGCGGACGTTTGTGTGTTCGACGCCGGAACCTCGGTCCGAGAGATTCTTTTCGACACCGTGCTGTCGGAAAAGAAGCCGTCAAAGATTGTCATTGTTGATGCCATGGACTGCGCCCGTGAACCGGGCGAACTTTTCATGCTGGACATTGATTCTTTACCGAAGATTAAGATCGATGATTTTTCCATGCACCAGATACCAACCTCGAACCTGCTCCGCGAGCTTCGTGATCATTGCGGCATAGAAGTCATTGTGATCGGCTGCCAGGTGGCGAACACATGCAACAGTGTTAATCCGGGCCTTTCGAAGCCCGTTGAAGCGGCGGTAAAACCTGCCGCCGAGTCGATTGCCAATGAACATTTTCAGTAATATTGGGAATTGTCCCGGTGTAATTTCTGCCGGGATGGATTACCCTGCTGTTGTAAGTACGCTTCGAATATGATCGACTGCCCTGAGAATTGGTCAGGGCAGTCTTGTAAACATTTAGTGTTTTTATGAACACGGTGATGGAAGGACCCTTCGTTCATGAGAGGATTCAGGATAAGAGTGATAATGTTACAAATGCTTGATAAAATACAAATCCACAGCCGCGCGAGAGACGAGCTATGAGATACCATAGGGTCCCGGACGAAACAATAAAACGATTACCTATCTACCTTCGCAGGGCAATTCGCTTGTCGGAGGAGGAAATCAAGTGTGTGTCAAGCAAGGAACTGGCCAGACTTCTTGGCGTTACCCCGTGTCAGATAAGAAAGGATCTCTCCTATTTTGGCGGCTTCGGAATCCCTGGCGTAGGATACAATGTTGAGAACTTGGTAAACCGTATCAGAGAAATACTCAGATTGAATATCGTACGAAAGGCTGCTTTGGTGGGTGTGGGCAACTTGGGTTCGGCGATTTTGGCTTTCCCTGGTTTTCGCTCATATTGGCTCGAGATAGCTGCTGCATTTGATATAGACAAAAGAAAGGTGGGAAAGAAACGAAACGGCCTGATTGTCGAGGACCTTGCACTCTTGGGAACACTGAAGGAGCGAAGAATCAATATGGGAATCATCGCCGTTCCAGGTGATGCAGCCCAGAACGTCGCCGACGACTTGATAAAGGGTGGTGTAATGGGGATCTTGAATTTCGCGCCTCGATACATAGAAGTCCCAAAGAACGTAAAGGTAGTAACGATTGACATTGCGTTGTACTTGGCTTGCTTGCCCTACTATGTTCCGCTAAAATGAACAGGCAAGAGGTGTTTAATATCATATTTAGTTAATTAGAGCCCTTTTTATCCACGGGAATAAGCATAGAACTGAAAGTTGTAAACGGCCAAATACTTAAGCTAATGGGCAGGGGCGGATTTGAACCGCCGACACATGGGTTTTCAGTCCTCGATTCCGCATATAACCCTTTGATAACAACATCATACAGGATTTTTTTTGCGCATAAATGAGGATTACAAGTGGTTTACCACTGGCGACTGACGCAAAAATGACGCAAGTTCTGGACTATTCCATGTCTCTTTAGCCCCCTCAAGCAAGATACTAATAGACAGAATGAGCAATAAATGTTTATTTTGTTGTTCTTGCCGCCACCTCAAGGTATGATGACCGATTACAGGGTCTATGCAACTTTCAGGATTTCGCAGACAGTATTCAGGCGAGTATGATCTGGTTAATAGTTAATATGGAGCCATATCATGGAAATTAAGAAAAGATCTATGGCCCTCATGCGATTAATCTCTTTGGCAGCTTATTGGAGTGTGATAATTAGGGTTAGGGTGTATGTATTATCCGAAATTAGAAATCATAAAGACCTGAATCTTGTATAAGAGAACATGGGAAATAAGAAAGTGCTATTGATTAGTCCCAAGAATCCTATCGGAGGAGGAAGTATTATTCCACCTCTTGGCTTGGCTACCAATGCATCTTATATTCCTGACAGATATGATGTAATGATAGTAGATGAAAATGTTAAGCAGGCAAATTACAATGGTGCGGACCTTGTGGCTGTAACTACAAACACGATAACTGCCCGAAGGGCTTACCGGTTGTGTGAGGAGTTCAGAGAAAAAGGAGTTCCGATTATTCTTGGAGGAATTCATCCTTCGGTAATGCCCGAAGAAGCAAGTAGATACGCAGATGCTGTCGTAGTAGGCAATGGTGAAAACGTGTGGGAAGAATTGCTTGAAGATTTTGAAAAGGGCAGACTAAAGAAAGTGTACAAACCGGGGACATTTGATTTGACACAATCGGTGGTCCCAAGGAGAGATTTGTTGAAAGGCAGGTACTTTGTTGATTCTTTGCAGACATCCAGAGGCTGTCCTTTTGACTGCGAGTTTTGCTCGGTAACGAGGTTGTATGGGGGCGAATACAAATACAAGCCCCTTGACAGAATAAGAAAAGAGTTAGAATCGCTTAGAACACGAAATATTTTTCTTGTTGATGACAACATATTGGGTGTTGGAAAGAAAGCAGAACGGAGGGCCCTTAGACTGTTCGAATTGCTCGGAGAATATGGCCTGCATTGGATTGGTCAGACTTCGATAAACATTGCAGACAACTCTGAATTATTAAGGTTGGCTCAAGAGAGTGGAGCCACAGCTTTCTATATCGGCTTTGAATCATTAAACGAAGATTTTCTTAGAGCAGCAAACAAAAGGCAAAATCTGAAAAAGGGAGCAAGGTCGTACAAAGATGTAATAAAAAGGATACATGACCATGGCATTGCAGTATTGGCGTCCTTTATTTATGGAACCGATTTTGACACCAGGGATAGCCTGCTAAGGCTGGCCGAGTTTATCTCTGAGTCGACAATAGACGCAGCCTCCGTAAAACCTCTCACGCCGTTTCCCGGGACGAGACTGTATGAAAGACTCAGGCAAGAAGGCAGACTTCTTGATGATAATTACTGGCTTGAGGACCCATATCCTCTTTTCACATTCCGACCCAAAAAGCTCTCTCTTCAGGAGTTAGCAGAGGCTACTTTAGATTTTCTTGATGTGTATAATCCCCTGAACTCAACGGGTTATTTTATCAGATCTTACCGGTTGACTAAAAGCGTGAGAGCCTCTTTCATAGCTTTTCTCGTTAACATCAGCGATAATCATATATATAGAAAGTACATAAGGAGACACAAGCACACGTTGGCCAGAAGATTTGGGATCGATCTCCACACAAAGCATAATCAATACGACCAAGCCGAGCCATTCTTCGATGAAGCATTGAATGGCAGGCAGCGCGAGTTAGTTGACGATCGTCCGGACACGCTGGAGACGAAGAACGACCTGGCCGTGCTCTACAAAGAGCAAGGTAATTACGACAAAGCAGAGCCACCGTCAATACAAGCGTTTGAAGGCCGCCGTCTCAAACTCGGTGACCAGCATCCACATACACAGGAGTCTATTAAAAATCTAATCGAACTCTACAAAGCCTTGGACAAGCCGGAAAAGGCCGAGCAGTGGCGAGCAAAAATGCCGCAAACAGAAGATGTTGAGCAGTGACAAACCACCTTCTTCAGGAGGAGAAAAGCACAGCAATTGATACAGGTTGAGTAGGCCGAGGGAATTTCACCCTCGGCCCCTCCGAAAACCGGACGTGAACCTCTCAGCTCATCCGGCTCCTATCATTCAAACCACATGGAAATTCACCATATGGTTCTGCTACGTTCAAGGACTCCTCCTATTAAATAGTTGGTCCTTTGTCGGTAGCTAATGTTAACCCTAATGCGAAAGGAGACCGCCAAGGCAACGTATTATATTGGAGCAGATGTACACAGTAACAATACACATCTGAAATCGATGGATGGAAGACGCCAAATTATCTTGGACTATGAAGGAAATTCGGTATATAAGGAAAGGAATTACTGGCGGGTTTTAACGCGCCCATTAACAACCTGACACCAGGAGATTATTGTGAAGAAGAGAATCGTACCTGTCATCGCGATAGTTGTTGCTGGAGCCTTGGCATTTGTCTATTTCCGCGAGAAGAACCTGAACTCGGACCACACCCTAAAAGTTTCCGGCAATATTGAAGCTACCGAGGTTCGTCTGTCCTTTCAGACTCCCGGCAGGCTCGTTGAGCGTCTTGTTGACGAGGGATACCATATCAAGAAGGACCAGGTCCTCGCAAGGCTCGACAAAGACGAGCTAACAAAGATCAAAGAGCAGGCACAGGCCAACCTCGCCCAGGCGCAGTCCGACTATCAGTTACAGCAAAAACAGTCCACCCGCACAGCCAACCTCCTCAAGAATGACGCAGTAACTGAGCAGGATAACGATCTTGCACAGGCAAATTTTGAGGTGGCTCAAGCCAAGCTCCTAAGCGCACAGCGGGCTCTTGAACTTGCTACAATCCATCTAAATTATGCCGACCTGACCTCACCCATTGACGGATTTGTCACTGTCAAGAGTGCCGACGTCGGCGAGGTCTTACAGGCCGGTTCTCCTGTCTTCACGGTCGTAGACTTGAATGACATCTGGCTCACCGCATACGTCAACGAAACAGACCTTGGCAGGATTAAGCTCAATCAATCCGTCGACGTCAAAACAGATACGTACACCGACAGAACGTATAGGGGGCGCATCTCGTTCATTTCACAAGAGGCCGAATTCACTCCCAAGTATATTCAGACTACTGAAGAAAGAGTCAAACTCGTTTATCGAATCAAAGTTGACCTCGCCAATCCCAATCTCGATCTCAAACCGGGGATGCCAGCTGACGGCTATATTATCGAATGACATATGGTAACTATAAAAGCTACTTCCCTGACTCGTAAGTTCGATGAGCTTATTGCTGTCGATAATCTCAACGTCCAAATCGAAGAAGGCGAGATATTTGGCCTTGTTGGTCCCGACGGCGCCGGAAAAACGACCACAATGCGTCTGCTCACAGGCATTCTCGAACCGACCGCAGGCGACGCCTGGGTTTGTGAAAAACACATCGTTAAACAGTCCGAAGCCCTCAAGGAAAGCATCGCTTACATGCCTCAGCGATTCGGCCTCTACGAAGACCTCACCGTTATTGAAAACATCGACTTCTACGCCGACATCTACTGTGTCTCATCGAAACAGAGGCCCGCGCGAATCAACCGCCTCTTTGAGTTCAGCGGGCTGGCGCCTTATAAAAAACGCCTTGCCCGAAACCTCTCCGGCGGAATGAAACAGAAGCTGGGGCTGGCTTGCGCACTGATTCACACTCCGAAGGTACTGTTCCTCGACGAGCCAACCAATGGCGTTGATCCCGTATCCAGGAGAGACTTCTGGCGATTACTCTACCAGTTGCTGAAAGAAAAGGTTACTATACTTTTTTCCACCTGCTACCTCGATGAGGCGGAACGCTGCAAACGCGTGGGTCTGATTCACAAGGGCCGGCTTCTCCGATGTGATGTCCCAGCTAATATCAAAAAGCAGACGCGTTCTGAATCCATGGAACAAGCCTTTGTCTCAATAATTAACGATTATGAAAGCCAATCGAAATAGCGCCGTTGAAGTCCACGACCTGGAAAAACGCTTTGGTAGCTTCACCGCGGTCAGCCGTATCAGTTTCCGTGTCGATTCAGGACGCGTCTTCGGCTTTTTGGGTCCGAACGGCGCCGGAAAATCCACGACTATCAAAATACTCTGCGGAATCCTCTCTCCAACCTCCGGCACCGGCACCGTGGGCGGATTCGACATACTCACCCAGCAGAGTAAAATTAAGCATAACATCGGCTACATGTCTCAGAGGTTCTCTCTCTATGAAGACCTGACCGTCGAAGAAAACATCAATTTCTACGCCGGTATCTACGGGCTTTCGAGGGAAAAGAAAAAAGCCCGAAAAGAGTGGATAATCCAAATGGCCGGCCTCGAAGGACTGCGCTCGAGTCTCACCCGAACACTGTCTGCCGGCTGGAAGCAACGCCTCGCTCTCGGCTGCGCCATCATTCACGAACCACCTATCATCTTCCTTGACGAGCCAACCTCCGGAGTGGACCCAATCTCCAGAAACAATTTCTGGGACCTCATCCGGACAATGGCAGAAAAGGGAACAACAATATTCGTAACCACTCATTATATGGACGAAGCAGAACATTGCGATAGTATAGCCCTGATTTATCAAGGTGCCATTATCGCAACCGGGACACCAGGCGAACTCAAGTCAAACTTCATGAAAGGCGACGTGTTGAAGGTATCGCTGCCTGACTCTCAGCAGTGGCTCGAAAGACTTGCTGCTCTACCAGTCATCGTAGAATCCGCCCTGTTCGGCTCCGATATCCATGTCGTCGTACCAAACGCAACCATAGCCTCGTCCCTCATAAAGCAGTTTTTCGATCAGCATACGGTTGCCGGCTATGCCATACATCAGATCGAGCCATCACTCGAAGACGTTTTTATATCCCTCATCGAGAATTACGATGGAGAAAACTTCAAGAATGAACCTGACAAGAGTTAAAGCCCTGACTAAGAAAGAATTTATCCAGGTCGCCCGCGACTATCGCAGCCTCGCTTTGGCTATTGCCATCCCAGTCCTGCTCCTTATCCTTTTCGGTTTTGCCCTATCACTTGATGTCGATAACGTCCCCCTGGCCATATGGGACCAGGACAAGACGCAAATCTCTGCCGACTTTATCAGGAAGTTCCAGGGCTCTCGCTATTTCAGAGTCGTTGGTTACTTTGACAATTACGAACAACTCGATGAAATGATTGACAGAAACCAGGTCCTCGCGGCAATGGTCATCGGCCCCGATTTCTCAAAGCATATCCAATCCAGTCAACCTGCTCCTGTCCAGTTGCTCGTCGACGGCAGCGACTCCAACACAGCCACCATCGCCCTCGGCTACGCCAGCGCCGTAGTATCAAATTATAATGCAAGCTTCGTCCTCGAGACCTTCTCAAAATTCGGCATGCCCGAACCCGCCATGATAGATGTCAGACCAAGGGTCTGGTTCAATCAGGACCTTAAGAGCAGAAACTACATCATCCCCGGCCTGATTGCAGTCATAATAATGATAATCGCCGCACTTCTTACCTCGTTAACCGTTGCAAGGGAACGGGAAAGAGGCACCATGGAGCAGCTCATCTCCACGCCCGTAAAAGCCGGTGAAATCATTCTCGGAAAATTCATTCCCTACTTTATCATCGGCCTCATCGATCAGCTTATTGCCGTCGCCATGACAGAATTCGTCTATCATGTCCCTTTCAGAGGCAATCTGGCCCTGCTCTTTCTCTGCAGCTCACTGTTCCTTACCGGCGCGCTCGCCCTCGGAATGCTCATTTCAATAACGGCCAAAAACCAGCTCATGGCAAGCCAGCTTGCCATGCTTGTTACGTTCCTTCCCGGCTTTCTCCTTTCCGGGTTCGCCTGGGCCATATCGAACATGCCACCGGTCATTCAGGCCATTACTCATGCTGTGCCCGCACGCTATTTCATTACGATTCTAAGAGGAATTTATCTTAAGGGCGTTGGTGTCAAGGTCCTCTGGTTGGATATCTTGCTGCTTGTTATCTTTACCATTATTGTGGTTGCCCTCGCCGATAAGAATTTCAAAAAGAAAGTATCCTGACTGATGCTCGAACGACTTAGATCAATGTTGGTGAAAGAATTCATTCAGGTCCTACGCGACCCACGAATGAAAACGACGATATTCGTTGCACCGGTGTTCCAGATTATGGTTTTTGGCTATGCCGCCACCACGGACGTAAAAAATGTTCCTACCGCCATCTATGACCTCGATAACACCCCTCAAAGCCGTGAGATCACAAGGGCATTTGTACGATCCCGATATTTCCAGGCAACACGCTACATCGGCAGCGACCGCCAGGTCAAAGACCTTATCGACAAATCGGTTGTGAAGGTCGTCCTGCGCTTCAATCACGGTTTTTCCGCGGACCTCATCGGCGGTAAACCGGCGAGAATCCAGCTCATACTCGACGGCACCGACTCCAACACCGGCGCAGTCGTCCTGAGCTACGCCAACAGTATCATCGAAGACTACTCGCGTAACTTCCTCCACGACAAAGCCTATGTGCTCCTTGAAAAAATCGGCGGCGTCCCGAGCGTCGATCTCCGATCTCGCGCCTGGTTCAATCCAAATCTCGTATCCAGGAATTTCTATCTTCCCGGTGTTATTGCATTGATAGTCTCCCTGATGTCTCTGCTTCTGACCTCCATGGCCGTTGTCAGAGAAAAAGAAATCGGCACAATCGAGCAATTGATTGTCAGCCCCCTGACCGCTACGGAGTTAATCCTCGGAAAACTCACCCCCTTCGCCGTCATCGCCATTATGGAGGCTACCTTCGTTACGACAATCGCGGTTCTCTGGTTCAAAATTCCCATCCGCGGAAGCATCCTGCTGCTACTCGGCTCGACACTCATTTACCTGCTTGTCAGTCTCGGAATAGGCCTGCTCATCTCAACAATCTCCTCAACTCAGCAGGAAGCCATGCTGTCAACCTTCCTGTTCTTTCTTCCCGCGAATCTCCTCTCCGGCTTTATCTTTCCTATCAGGAATATGCCTGTTATCATCCGGTACATCACACTCTTCAATCCCCTAAGGTACTACATGGTAATCCTCCGGGGCATCTTCCTCAAAGGAATCGGCATCAAAATCCTTTGGCCAAACATAGTAATCCTCTTAGTAATGGGCGTCGCTGTTCTTACGATCAGTTCATTGCGATTCCGAAAGACCCTCGGGTGACGGAAAACCGCAGATTCTCAAACAATTGGTTTTGGATCGGGTGGTTAATAATAAGAGTCAATACTATTTGTAATGAGCAGAATCAAATGGAGTTCAGCGATAGTATTACATTAAAATTTCGCAACCGTTCACAGTTTTTAACAGATTAATGATGGATATTTTTGTTTACTC
>CAZHBL010000137.1:0-10518 GCA_964530105.1 uncultured Pirellulales bacterium
ACCGGCTGCAGAGAATCACAGCCGAGAAAATGCTCAAATCCAAGCAGGAAATCCCTTGCTTCTACCTGACCGTAAAAGCGGATGTCACTGACGTGGTCGAACTGCGAACCAAATTGAATGAAACCGGCAATGTGAAGCTCTCTTACAACGATTTTCTCCTGAAGGCGGTCGCAACGGGCCTGGAAAAATATCCTATCATGACTGGCCAGCTCGCTGGAGAGGAAATCCGGCTGGCAGAGACAATCGGCATCGGCCTGGCGATATCCGTCCCGGATGGCCTGGTCGCACCTATTGTCAAGGATGTCAATAAAAAGGACGTCCGGCAGATCGCACTGGACAGCCAGGCCCTGATCGAGAGGGCACGCAGCAATAAACTGACTCCAACGGATATCGAAGGCGGCTGCATTACTGTCAGCAATCTTGGCACGTTCGGGATCGACAACTTCATCCCGATAGTCGTCCCCGGCCAGTGCAGCATATTAGGCATCGGCCGGATAACCGATACCTGTGTGCCAAACAGCGGCAACATTTTGGTCCGCAAGCTGATGAACATGACCCTGTCCGTGGACCACAAAGTCGCAAACGGCGCCTACGCAGCCCAGTTCCTCGATTTCGTTAAAAAAATGCTTGAAGACACATCCACGTTTAGTCTTAAGTCCTGAATACTGAACTTTGTAGAAGGTGAGAAGGAGCGTTTGAAATGGCCCAGAGAGTTGAAGCGAAACATCTGCCGAATTTAAGTAAGGCGACGTCTAAGGTTCCGGTGATTGGGGTTTTTGCTACGAGCGATCCCCGGATCGACCAGGCGAGCCGGACTCGTTGTCAGAATATTGCGAAGATGGCGGCCGATACTATCAGTGGGTCGGTGGTTTTACCGGATAAGACGCCGGTACCGGTGGTCTATTCGACCGTGCTGGTTGATGACGAGGCGCAGGCCGACATTGTCACTCAGCAGTTTCGCAAGGCAGATGTCGATATTCTGGTTTGCGTGCCGGACACGTGGGCGTTTCCGCAGCTTACCGCAATTTCGCTGCTCCAGCAATTTGGCCCCGATACTCCAATAAATATCACCTGCGGCAATAGCGGCCCAAAGCCGGGTGTGGTTTATGCTCACGCGCTCAACGGCGCTCTTGCCCAGTACGGGCGAATAGCGGCTTTGAACGTCGGTACATGGCCGGATACCGGGGACAATCCGAAGATGACCGACCAGACGGCGAAGAATCTTATCGACTGGTGCTATGCCGCCGTGACTACAGTCGCGCTACGAGGCCGGAGGGTTGTCGTACTTGGCCACGATTCGATGGGGATGGAAACCGCCCTGGTACACATTATCCCGACGAGAAATACATTCGGCTTGGAAATCACTCGCCTGGACATGAAGCTTCTGGCCGACATGCTCAAGAAAAAGGCGTACAAGGAAAATGAACTCAAAGACTTACGTGGCTGGATTGACAAACACGTCGGCAAACGCCTGGAGCTTCGTGATGACGCCGACAGCGAAAGGTTCAACCAGTCACTGGCAATGTACCTTATCGTGCGTAACCTGATGGCGGATTTGAATGCCGTCGGCGGCGGATTCATGAGCCAGTTGGAATGGGGCAGCGACCTGCGGGGCATCCCCCTGCCGGTAGCCGATGTGATGGAGAGCCTGTTCAACTCGACTTTCGACCACAACGGGCGAAAAGCCCCCCTGCCGTACGCTACTGAAGCCGACGCTCAGGGACTCCTGACGATGCTATTCATGACATACCTGTCCGGCGGAAATCCACCCTTGTTCATGGACTTCCGCAAAGTATGGGAAGCGTGGGAGATCAAAGAATTAGCTCAGAAAATCGGAGTCAAGTCGCTGGATAAGAAGGCCGACTGGTACAACAAGGGCCTCGTAGACGGTGACAACTCCGGCAGTGCAGCATTCGATTGGGCACAAAAGCCCGGATCATCCATCAAGAAAATTATGAGCAGCGTCGAAATGCCTGTGGCAGACGCCAGCTACTTCCCCGGCGGCGGCAATTCGGTTACGTTCATGACGCCGGCAGGAATCGAAGGTATCGCCGCCCGATGCGCTTACAGCAGCCCGACTGGATTGTTCAGCATGATCTGGGACGAAGCCCACACAACAGAAGTACCTGCAAAACTCGGCCGGGCGATGTGCAATCTGACTACGCCCACGTGGCCTCACACTTTTGTCGTACCGAAGTACGCGAGCATGGTCGAGTACAAGCAATATCCGCCGGCCAATCATTTCCACATGACATGGGACCTGCCGGTGGCCCGGCTGCAGCACTGGATGGATTTGACTGGTGTGCTGAGCGTTACGCCCTGGGCAGCCCGGCCGAAGTTCATCGAAGGCCTTGACAGGCCACAGCCGCTCGCTCACTTGATAAACGGCGGCGAAGGTGCTTTTAAAATGCTGCCAGCCCGTCGCTAAACAACAGAATCCTCCACACCAAAAACGGTTATATGATGGCATAAATAAGCAGCCGGAAGCATTTACCGTACCTCTCCCTCATACTCACAGCGCTGTTTAGAAAGACAATATTGTATTTTCTTGCAATGAGTCTACAATTTTGTTATTTTGCCGTTATCATATATTCTTTACGAAAGGTTAGCTATGAAAGCGAGACTTGCGAAAGAAGTAGAGCTTTTAAGCGATATATCAAAGGCCCTGGCCGAGTCGCTTGACCTTGAAGAGACGTTGATGTCTATTCTAAAGTCTTTCGATACTTACCTTAAGCTGAGGCGAGGAACGATTACTCTGCTGGATCCTGATACTGAGACGATAAATGTCAGGTTGGCCCATGGACTAAGCAAGAGATCGCAGAGTATGGCCAGCTACAAGGTTGGCGAAGGCATTACAGGACTCGTCGTCCAGAGCGGCAAGGAGATTATCGTGCCGGATATTTCCAAAGACCCGCGTTTCCTGCATAAAACAAGGTCAAGAAAGCAACAAAAGGGCAAAAAAATAGCCTTTTTTTGCGTTCCAATCAAACTGGAGGGCAAAACAGTTGGCGCTTTGAGTATGGATAAGCAGGCCGAAGCGAGCGATGACCTTGAGGCCAATGTAAGACTGCTAAACGTCATTGCCACAATGGTGGCCCAGGCTATCAAGCTGAATAAACTTGTGGAATCTGACCGAAAGGAGCTTCGGGAAGAGAATGTTCGCCTGCGCCGAGAGCTGAAAAATCACTTTAACATCAATAATATGGTAGGGTCGAGTAATGCAATGAAGGAGGTTTACCGGCTAATCGAGCAGGTGTCCAACAGCAACGCAACGGTTCTGATTCGTGGTGAAAGCGGTACGGGGAAAGACCTTGCTGCCCACGCGATTCATTATAACAGCCTACGTGCGGATAAGCCGTTCGTGAAGGTAAATTGTACTGCCCTGCCGGATACGCTGCTGGAAAGCGAGCTTTTCGGACATGAGAAAGGAGCATTTACCGGTGCCGCAGAAAGAAAGCTGGGCAGGTTCGAAAGAGCGCACGGCGGAACTATCTTCCTCGACGAGATCGGCGATTTCTCGCTAAATCTTCAGGTTAAGCTGCTGCGAGTAATACAGTTCAAGGAGTTCGAGAGGGTAGGTGGCCTGGAAACAATAAAAACAAATGTCAGAATAGTCGTTGCGACTCATAAGAACCTCGAAGAGCAGATAAAGGAAGGCTTCTTCCGCGAGGACCTTTACTATCGAATCAATGTGTTTCCTATCTACATGCCGCCTCTGCGGGAGCGAAAAGACGATATTATGCTACTGGCGGACTACTTTCTCGAAAAAGCAGCCGCTGAGAACAATAAGGACATTTCCCGAATTTCTACTCCAGCTATTGATATGCTTACAAGATACCACTGGCCAGGCAACATAAGAGAGCTTGAAAACTGCATCGAAAGGGCAGTTTTGCTATGTAATGACGATGTTATTCGCTCCGAGCACTTGCCGCCTTCGCTTCAAATGATAAAGAAGGATGAATCTGTGTCCAGGCGTTCCCTGAACGAGATAATCGAGAATATGGAACGGGAGCTTATAGTCGACGCTCTTAAGAAATTCGACGGCCAACAGCGAAAAACAGCAAGAGAATTAGGCGTAAGCGAGCGAATTTTAGGCTACAAAATCAAAAAATACAACATCCATCCAAAATACATCTGAAAAGCCTGCAATCTACAATAATGTAGCCATAATAATATATGTCTACAATAATGTAGTTTTATATCAAACCAGCCCTGGCTGCGCATGATACGTTAACTCATTTTCTACATAGTACTTACGAAATTTCTAAAAAAACATTCTATTGTGGCACAGTAGTTGTTCTATAGCTCCACTGTGTATGATGTTTTTGTAACCGGAGTAAGTGCAAGAAGTCGAATTATAAAATAAACAGTAGATTTAGGAGATCAAGAAAGATGAAACAGATCAAATTCACTTTGGTTGTGTTGTGTTTTACAGTGTTAACAATCAATCACACGTTGAAGGCAGAAGACGGTCTCAGTATAGGAGCCAGCGCTGATTTCCTTAGCAAGTATGTCTGGCGCGGACAAAACCTGGTCGACGATTGGGTGCTGCAGCCGGGCGCTTATGCAAGCTACAAAGGCATCACGGCATCATTTTGGGGCAATCTCGACCTAACCGATGAGAACGGATACCAGGGCGAATTCAGCGAGATAGATTTGACGCTCGACTACTCCGGACAAGTACCCGGCGCCGATTTGGTTAGCTATTCGCTCGGCGTGATTAACTATGAGTTTCCCGCAAGCGGCGGGGACGATACGTTGGAGCTTTACTGGGGTTTTGGTCTTGATGTTTTGGCAAGTCCATCTGTAACGGTTTATCACGATGTGGACGAAGTCAATGGAACGTATGTTTCATTTGGTATCGGACACAGCTTCGAGAACCTGATTGAAATAGACTCAGGTAAAGGACTTGGTGTTGATCTCGGTGCCAGCATTGGTTGGGGCAGCGCCAGTTACAACAAGTTCTATTGGGGCCCGGACAAATCAGAGCTAAACGACCTGGTACTTTCAGCAGCATTTCCATTCGAGGTTGCCGGATTTACCGTTACACCGCGTGCGAATTATATAACTCTGATGGGTAATGACATTCGTGAGCCAAATGCTTACTGCCAAAACGATATGTGGGTTGCCGGAGTGGGTCTTTCAAAAGAATTTTAATGGGCATTTTATTGCAAAGGGCAAACAATGAAAAAGATACGATTATATATGGTGTTGTTAATTCTAATGATGTTCATGGCTCCCGCAGCAGTCTTCGCGGCTTCAAGTGATACAAATAGTCTTGAATCGATAAAAGAAGAGCTTCAAACGAACATAAATATTGTCTGGACTTGTGTAGCGGCCTTCCTTGTATTCTTCATGCAAGCGGGCTTCGCTATGGTCGAGGCCGGCTTCACCAGGGCCAAGAATGCCGTGAATATACTGATGAAGAATCTGATGGATTTCTCGGTCGGTTCGTTGGCGTTCTTTCTTATCGGATTCGGCCTGATGTTCGGCAAGAGCAACGGCTTGTTCGGCATGACGTCCTTCGGCATGAGTGGCACCCCGCCTGGAGACCACTGGAACTGGACATTTCTGATCTTTCAGACGGTCTTTGCTGCGACGGCTGCGACGATTGTCTCCGGGGCAATGGCCGAACGGACGAAGTTCATCTCGTACCTGATCTACAGCGCCGTGATCTCCCTGGTAATCTACCCGATCTTCGGGTCCTGGGTCTGGGGCAACCTGTTGCTGACGGACAACAATAGCTGGTTGGCCAAGCTGGGCTTTCATGACTTCGCCGGTTCGACCGTGGTCCACTCGATCGGTGGCTGGCTGGCCCTGGCCGGGGCTATCATACTCGGCCCGCGTGTGGGCAAGTACGGTCCTGATGGTAAGCCAAGGGCCATTATGGGACACAACCTGCCGCTGGCGGCTTTGGGCGTGTTCATATTGTGGTTCGGATGGTTTGGCTTCAATCCCGGCAGCACCACAACGGGCAACGGCTTGATTGGGTATATTGCGGTGACAACCAATCTTGCCGCGGCTGCTGGAGCCTTGACGGCCCTGATTACCTCATGGTCGGTTATTAAAAAGCCTGATATCTCAATGACGCTGAATGGCGCTTTGGCGGGCCTTGTGGCGATTACCTGTCCATGCGACGGAGTTTCACCTTTTGGTGCGATTATCATCGGTGGGGTCGCGGGAGTACTGGTTGTTCTGAGTGTGCTGTTTATTGATTATGTGCTGAAGATCGACGACCCGGTAGGCGCGGTCAGTGTCCATGGAGTAAACGGATTGTGGGGGACATTGTCGTTCGGACTGTTTGCGATGGACGGCGGATTGTTTTACGGCGGCGGATTTAAGCTGTTCGCAGTACAGTTGCTTGGTGCAGCAACGGCCTTCGCCTGGGCATTCGGGTTGGGATTGATTTTGTTCTTTGTGCTCAAATCAACAGCAGGTCTGCGCGTCAGCAGCGAAGAAGAGCTTAAAGGGCTCGATATCGGCGAGCATGGCATGGAAGCATATTCCGGATTCCAAATATTTACAACGACATAAACCAGGTTTTGCTATTCTGGAGATAATTAAAATGAAACTAATCATAGCATATATTCAGCCGCACAAACTTCAAGATGTTAAGAAATCGCTTTACGATAAAGAAGTCTTTAAGATGTCGGTCACAAACGCACTTGGCTGTGGAGCACAGAAAGGATTTCATGAGAGCTACCGCGGCGTTGATTTCGAGGTCAATCTCCTCAAAAAAGTAAGGCTTGAGATAGCCGTGAATGATGACTTCGTAGACAAAACAATCAATGCGATTATCGATGGAGCAAGAACAGGACAGATTGGAGATGGAAAAATATTCGTACTGGATTTACCCGAATGCATCCGTATACGCACGGGCGACAAAGGCAATGACGCCATAGGATAGCATGTTTCTTCGGTGGCGTTGGATGTTATCAGTGAACAATCCGATGACGACATCTTTCTTTTGCCCACCTGTTGGGCATTAACATGCGAGCCTCGCCCTGAGCGGTGAGGCTCGCTTTCAACATGAAACCAGATAGTTACAAAATTGTATATACGAATTAGTATAATATACAATAATGTAGATTTATGCTTTCATGGTCAAATCTGGAACCTGCGCATAAGTATTTTAATATAAAGATATTATGTTTATTTCATTTCATCTTTATAGATTTGGCATGGTTATTGCTTAACAAAGATCTAAATGTCTTTTAGACAGTCGTGTTATAACTCATAGGCGAAGCAAAAGAAAGAATAGGATTGAAAATGAGAGGACTAACGAAGAAGGGACCATTGTGTCCCAAGAGGCTGATCATCTTAGTAATTATATTTTGGGCATTGGCTTTGTGTACGGATGCCCATGCTGCCGGGCAAGAACCCACTGTCGATTCAGGAGATACAACCTGGATTTTGGTAAGTGCAGCCCTGGTAATGCTGATGACGCCCGGTCTGGCGTTCTTCTACGGCGGACTTGTTCGCCGGAAGAACATGCTGTCAGTACTCATGCAATGCCTTATGATACTGTGTATTGTGAGTTTGCAGTGGGCTCTGCTTGGATATAGTCTGTCGTTCGGGCCTGATAAGGGATCGATAATCGGCGGGCTGGAATGGCTCGGACTAAAAGGCGTGGGAGCCGGACCGAACGCTGACTATGCATCGACTATTCCGCACCAGGCGTTTATGATGTTTCAGATGATGTTTGCCGTGATTACACCGGCATTGATCATCGGTGCATTTGCCGAACGTATGAAGTTCTCTTCGTTTTGTGTTTTTACTCTATTATGGACGACCATTGTTTATGACCCTGTAGCACACTGGGTTTGGGGTGTGGGTGGCTTTTTAAGGGAATCCGGCGCTTTAGACTTTGCCGGAGGAACGGTAGTCCATATCAATGCAGGAATGACTGCGTTGGCGGCAGCTTTAGTACTGGGAAGACGGCAGGGGTATCCTAACGACATTTCACCGCCTCATAACCTGCCGTTAGCGGTATTAGGTGCGGCGTTGTTATGGTTTGGCTGGTTTGGATTCAATGCAGGCAGTGCGCTCAGTGCCGGCGGTTTGTCGGTCAGCGCATTTACAGTAACTCATCTGGCGGCAGCGGCAGCAGGAGTAACATGGGCGTTACTCGACTGGCTCAAGCATAAAAAACCGACAACTTTGGGAATGATAACAGGGGTTGTTGCGGGTTTGGTAGCCATAACACCGGCATCGGGATTTGTGACGCCTATGGCTGCGATTTGGATTGGTGTAGGTGCTGGAATATTTCCTTGGTTTGTTGTCACGTATATTAAGACGGCGTTTAATTATGATGACTCACTGGATGCTTTTGGCGTGCATGGGATCGGAGGAATATGGGGTGCAATCGCCACCGGTATCTGGGCAAGCAAGGCTGTTAATCCAGCCGGAGCTGATGGCTTGTTGTATGGTAATCCTATGCAAATATGGATCCAGATCAAGGCCGTGATAATCACAATAGTCTACTCATTCGTTGTAGGTTTTATATTGCTCAAGCTGGTTGACCTTGTGTTGAAGCTTCGAGTCAGTGAACACGAAGAACGTATTGGTCTTGACCTGACGCAGCATCGAGAGGGTTCATACACGCTGATCAGTTAACATAGAAAGGATACTACTTTATGAAATACATAATCGGTATTATTCAGCCCGACCGTCTTGATGATGTGCTTAAGAAATTAACGGAGAAGGAGATACACTTGGCGACGGTTTCGAGCGTTATTGGCAGAGGCCGGCAGCAGGGAGTCGCAGAAGTATATAGAAGTCATAGGGAACCGGGAAACCTCCTGAAGAAGATAAAGCTTGAGATAGCGGTGAATGAGGACTTCGTAGATAAAACAATCAATGCGATTATCGATGGGGCAAGAACAGGACAGATTGGAGATGGAAAAATATTCGTACTGGATTTACCCGAATGTATCCGTATACGAACAGGCGACATAGGCAATGACGCCATAGGATAGCATGTTTCTTTGGTAGTAGGTAGGGGACGTTACGATTTGACAATCTAACACCGACATCTTTCTTGTGCCCACCTGTTGGGCATTAGTCGGCGGGCCTCGCCCTTAGTAGTGGGGCTCGCCTTTGTAATTATACCAATTAGTTACAAAATTGTATGCGATTTTTGCGATAATCTACATAAATGTAGATGTATTAATTTTCGGCCAAATAAGGAAGTTAAGCATAAGTCTTTCAATATAAAGATATTATGTTTTTTTCATACCATCTCTGTGCATTTGGCATGGTTATTGCTTAAGTTAAAGATTTAGATTGCCTTTTAGGCAGTTGTGGTGTGACCCATTAGGTGAAGCAAAAGAAAGATGGTATCAAAAATGATAGGAACAATAAAGAAGGGATCTCTGTATCCTAAGGGGCTGAGTTTCGTTGTAGTCATATTTTGGGCATTTTTCATGTGTCCGAATGCCCATGCTGCCGGGCGAGAATCAACCATCGATTCAGGTGATACAACCTGGGTATTGGTAAGTGCTGCCCTGGTAATGTTGATGACGCCCGGTCTGGCGTTCTTCTATGGCGGACTTGTCCGGCGGAAGAATATGCTGTCAGTGCTCATGCAGTGTCTTATGATACTGTGTATTGTGAGTTTGCAATGGGTACTGCTTGGGTATAGTCTGTCGTTCGGGCCGGACAAGGGGTCAATAATCGGCGGGTTGGAATGGTTCGGACTAACAGGCGTTGGAGCTGAACCGAACGTTGACTATGCCTCGACCATTCCACACCAGGTTTTTATGATGTTTCAGATGATGTTTGCCGTGATTACACCGGCATTGATCATCGGTGCATTTGCCGAACGTATGAGGTTCTCTTCGTTTTGTGTTTTTACTTTGTTATGGGCAACGATTGTTTATGACCCTGTGGCACACTGGATTTGGGGTACCGGAGGCTTTTTGAAAAATGCTGGAGCGCTGGACTTTGCAGGAGGAGCAGTAGTTCATATAAA
Organism: uncultured Pirellulales bacterium; assembly: GCA_964530105.1. GTDB lineage: Bacteria > Planctomycetota > Phycisphaerae > Sedimentisphaerales > Anaerobacaceae > JAFGPJ01. The sequence continues at coordinate 9,974 of CAZHBL010000137.1, forward strand.
CGCCGGAATAACATCTTTGGTTGCTGCATTGGTTTTGGGAAAACGGCAGGGTTATCCGGAAAATGTTTCTCCGCCGCACAATTTGCCGTTTGCCGTCTTGGGTGCCGGCCTTCTCTGGTTCGGTTGGTTCGGTTTCAACGCCGGCAGCGCCCTGAAAGCAGGGGCTTTGGCTGGAAGTGCATTTACCGCGACGCACATAGCCGGCGCTACAGCCGGTACGATCTGGGCGTTACTTGACTGGCTAAAATATAAGAAACCTACTACATTAGGTATGATTACAGGAGCAATTGCCGGCCTGGCTGCAATTACCCCGGCTTCCGGATTTGTAACACCGGCCGGAGCAATATGGATAGGTATAGGAGCCGGCGTACTTCCATGGCTGGTAGTGACATGCTTGAAAACGAGATTCAATTACGACGATACGCTGGACGCCTTCGGCGTTCATGGAATCGGAGGTATCTGGGGAGTTATTGCAACAGGTATATGGGCTACGAAGGCTGTTAATCCGGATGGAGCTGATGGATTATTACATGGCAATCCGATGC
>CAZHBL010000138.1:0-9627 GCA_964530105.1 uncultured Pirellulales bacterium
AGTTTTCGTTAATGCCCCGGCCTTTGCGGGCAATGACCGTGCCGGAAAATATCTGCGTTCGCTCTTTGTCGCCCTCTTTAATACGGCAGTGAACCTCGACGATATCACCTATCTCGAAATGGGGGATCTTGTCCTTGAGACTTTTGCTCTCAACGGCATCTAAAATTTCAGTTTTCACTGATTTATCTCCTAAATCTATAGTCGTTAGCCCTGGAAGGATGTGCACAGCACACCATTTTCAAAGTTGGTGGGCAATGCCCACCCTATGCTTCATCAGCTTTCAGTCAGCCTCTGCGAAGTATAGACCTACACACTAACGACAAAATACCGAATTCAGAATATTAACGACCTTTCGCTCCAATAGCAAGCTTTTTTTCAGAAATTACCATTTCGAGGCGAACTTTGCCCATTAAAGAAGACGACTTCCATAGCTCAACTGCGAAATTTTTGATAAAAATCACTGATTTGGCACAATTTGTTACTTTACTAACCAGCCGTAAGACTTTACAGGAGATTTGATGTGTATCGGTGGATTAATCAAAGCATTGTACAGGTGTTTTTACATTTTTTAAACATTTGTAGCCTGTAGAGTTGCTGCCAGTTGGTACTTCGTGGACAAAACAATAGGCGGAAAGAAAGATATCTGGTAGATTCTCGAAGGCCAGGACTATCCGAGACTGTGGTGGGAACTCATCGAATGAGATTCTTATATCTCTGCTGAGAAAAGGATTTATACTCGATCCCATTTTCTTGTTTCGAAGTTATACCTTTTTATGACTCTGGCCGGATTGCCCACCGCTACGGAATATGGAGGAATGTCTTCAACAACCGTGGAGCCGGCACCGATGATTGAATTGTCGCCTATTTTAACGCCGAGGAGTATCGCAGCGTTCGAACCGATCCAGACGTTTTTGCCGATGACTACCCGTTTGGTTTCAACACCTTGTCTGAGAAAGTCCTTCGAGGCATCCTGGAAAATATGGGATTCCCCGCTTATAAAGCAGTTCTGGGCACATATGGAATTTTCCCCTATTTTTACTGGACCAATAACGATGCTTCCGATCCCTATACTTGCTCCTTCTTTCAGAATTACGTCTCCATGCCATGTGCAGACCACACAGGATGTTTCGATAAGCGATTTTCTTGCTACAAAGAGTCTGTGCCGTTTAAGATGGGAACTTCGTGGTATGACGTCGAGTCTGGCCGACAGGCTGATAGAAGATGGAAATTCCCGCTCTATATAAAATAGCCTTGTAAATACTTGCAGGAAAAACAAATAGATTGCTTTTAATATATCCCGGATTAAACCCAAAACCGCCTGTATAATAGCATAAATGCCGGTAAAAATGCCTTCCAGGTAGCTAAAAGCCGGAGATAGTATCCTTTGTGCCACTTTTATCATATGATACCCCAGAATACCTATGTGCCCATATTATACCAATTTATCCATATTGCCAGAGGGAATAATTTATTTTTTAATACTTTATTCTCTTTCTTTTCAGGGTATTTGAGAAAATAGTGTTTTGCAGAGCATTTTATGCGGCTATAAAAAAAGCCCCCGCTTTTCGGAGGGAAAGAGTATATAAAAGCAGGGGCTCTAAAAAACTAAAAGCATTAAACTCAAAGCTTTATCATACTTGCATTCTGGTAACCACCTGATACCGCTCAACTATCCTGTGCCGGATTACCTGACTATAATTTCTGTTCCTTGCCTGATCACATACCAGGTAGTCGCCCGGCAACTCAGGATACGCCTGAAGCTACCATCTGTCTGTGAAAAAGCTCCGTGTTCGCTTAACTATATGTACCAGACATTACGTGTTGGTGTCAAGAAAAATTTACTGAAATTTATGATAAAAACAAAAGTATGTGGTCATCACAATATACAATCGGCCCTTAAGGGCTTTTTTAAGCGGGCCTGGAGGCGAAAGATATTTATTTATTGGAGGCTACGGCGGTATACATTATGAAAACAATCTTAGATTCTTGCAATCCGGCCAGAATTTTGATAGGATAGTATTGTTTAATAGCGGCCAAGGTTTTCAGGAACATTCGATAAGAGTATCCGTTAAATTCTTACGCCGCTTGGGAAAGGCCTGCTCCACATAAACCGGTTTCCGGCAGCAAGTGGTTGTAGCCAAAGGAGTAGAGTGATGAGAATTATGATGCACGTTTTTTACCCTGTCCTATTCACAGTTTTCGTACTGACCGGCCCGTGTCCGGCTCTGCAAATCGAGTGGGCTCCCATAGCTGCTGATCCGGGCTACCTGCTGGCACCTCCGAACATCTACAACGCCGGTGGGATAGAACATAGCTGGGCAAATGCCGCTTTCAAAGACCCGGGACAGCGGGATTTGGCCTCCTTCAGAGAAGAGATGGAACAACCGGGCCGGTATGCAGGTGGTATTGGCTGGGACTCTCTGCCCGTCGGGACAGAAGTAGCTAATATACAGGGAGTTGACCTGAACCTCGTCGGCCTACCGTTTGAGGCCGATGTTCTGAGCACAACCAATTTAAGCTCCATCAAGGTTATCGAATGGCAGCAGCCGCCTCCCGATCCGACTTCCGCAGGCTCGACATCCGGCACAAAATTGATTGCTCATTTAGATCAAAGCGGCCCCAGCGAGTGGATATTGGAGTTTCAGACGCCGGAAGATTTCTGGCTTCAGGGCTTCGGTGTTGTGCTGGCCAATTCGGGATGGAACTTCGGCGGGGCCTCCATTTCATTCTACGACCCCCAGGGCAACAGCACCGAATTCGACATCGCGGACGGCGTGCGTTTCCCCGACCATTCAACCGATGACAACTTTGTCGGCTTCTGGAGCGAGGCGCCCATTAGCAGGGTCAGGATTTCAGCAGACCAGACGACATTCATAGGACGGTTTGACGACGTAGCACTTATATTTGTTCCCGAGCCGGGTACGATTATCCTGTTAGGCCTGGGCGGCTTGACGCTGCTAAGACAGCGCCGGCGACAAAAGAGGTTTTAGCAGAGATGATCGGGGGGGCAAGCCCCGGCCTGCAATTCTTTATTTCGGTATGGCCGGGTCATTAACGAGCAACGAATCCGCTCTGTCGGCGGGTTTGCTGCCAAGCCTGGGCGGCGTGCCGCGCCGGATATCTTCTCCATTCCAGGAGGTATAAATGTTATCGCCATTTAAGCCGCAAAAAGAATGTTTCTGTTGGCTAACATGCATGTCCAAAAACAAGACATTCTGTGCATCAGCCTTGTGCGTGATAGCATTCCCCGCTTTAACTGCCTCTTTATTGCCGTCAGGATCAAATGCCTGGAAATCTCTTGCCTTGTTAAAAGGTGAATCTATCCATGGATTACGGTCGGCCGCCACAGCCAAACCCGGATCGCAAGACATGGTCAGCGCATATCCGCCATAGGGTACATGATAAGAGTAGCTGCAATGTTTCTGAGGTTCCGGGCCGAAATCCCACAGATCAATTAAATCTCTATCACGCGCTTTGTAGCTACCGGGTTTAAATTCTTTAATCCCGGAATCGCCCGTGCAAATAAAGCTTTTTGGCTGAACTTCGCAGTACTTAACAAGAAGATAGAGACTTGAGGAAATGCTTCCTTGCCCCCCGCTGCCATCCATTCGTATGTTATACGCATTAAATCGATTCTTGGCTTTCCAGTCAGGTATTGTTGCAGCCCAGACACTGTTTTTGCCGCCGGCTTTCGGCAATTCATCCTCGTAATCGTTGGCGTATATCAACATGGCCTTGCCGATGCGAGATAGATTCGTGCCGCACACCATCCGAAAAGCTGTGCTTCGCGGCATACGCATAACGACAGACCAAGCCGGCAATAATCCGCCGAATACCGAAATCAGAACCGCTCCAACAGCAAATAATCTACCTGTCATTCTGCCGCCACTTCTTTCGATTTGGATTATGCTGAATAGTCCAAGAAAGAATGAAACTACAAAAACGACGAAGCTTAACATGAAGGCTAAACCAACCCATATTAGTCTGGGATTGAGTACTCGAGGATTACCCATAGCAAATAAACTTGGCGCCAGCAATACCAGACCACAAAGAGCGCAGATAAAGGATGTAGTCGCCAATGTACTGATTTTGACTTCAATTCTTTGTTGTGCTGCCGGGGGTTGCGTTAGTAAGCAACCGCAGGAACTACAGTATTGAGCATCGTCGGGATGTTTTTTGCCACATGTCGAACAATGTTTTTGAATACTCTCATTTTCCATTTTTTCCTCTCCCAATTATAAAGTTGTTGTTAAGTGCCCTTAGCCTCCCGAGCTAATTCGTCGCAGTGTTTTCGCAGCGATTCTAAGGTTTTTTTGTATTTTTCGTCTTTAGCCAGGTTGATGCTCTCTGCCGGATCGAGCTTCAGGTCGTACAGCTCTTCGTAACCATAGTCGGTATAGCGGGCGTACATGTAGTCCGGTGTGCGGAGGCCCACGGTTTTGGCGATTGTTTTGTGCTCAAAAGGATGTTCATAGAAAAACTCGGTTCGCCATTTTGGTTTTTTACCTTTAAGCAGCGGCACGAGACTGCGGCCCTGCATCTGTTCGGGTGGTTTTACGCCGGCCAGATCCAGGATCGTCGGCGCGATATCGACGTTGAGCGCCACCTGATCTAAGGTCCGGCCGCGAAGCTTTTTGCCCGCCCTGGGGTCGAAGACCACTAACGGCACGCGGATCGATTCTTCGTGCGGGAACCATTTGCCCGCCAAGCCGTACTCGCCGAGATAGAAACCGTTGTCGCCGATCAATACGAGGACTGTGTTATCATCAAAATCGAGCTGCTTCAACTGCTCTCGGATTTTACCGATGACGACATCTATGCCGAAGATAAGACGATAATAGCTCTTGACGGATTCCTGAAACTTTTCCGGCGTTGAAAAACGGATTTCCCACCGCCTGCGGGCCTCGGAGGTCCGCAGGAATTCCGGCAGGGCATCGAAATAATGAGGATCGGCTTTCTCCGGCACCGGAATCACAGCATCTTTATATAAATCTTCATAAGCGCGGTCGTAAATGAACTGGCGCGGATCCTCGTCCTGAACGTGAGGTGCTTTGAAACTCACCGACAGGCAGAAGGGCTGATCCTTAGAGCAGCCCTGCAAAAATTCAACGGCCTGCTCGCCCATTATCTGCGTGAGGTGTTTATAGTTGCCGTTCTCGTCTTTGTGCTCGTATTTGCCCTGGCCGGGAAAGCCCTTCCAGTAGTCATACTTATCGACCGGCAGGTCTTTTTGTGTTCCGACGCCGTACTTGCCGATAAAGCCGATTCGATAGCCGGCCGAGCGGAGCTGCATCGGATAGGTCTGCGCCAGCGCTTCTTTGGAGAAGGGCGTCTGGAAGTCGGTGACGCCGTGCCGGCTTGTCCACTGGCCGGAGAAGATGCTCGCCCGGCTGGAGGCACAGATCGAGGTCGTGACAAAGGCGTTCGTAAACCGCACGCCGCCCTTTGCCATAGCATCCATATTCGGCGTTTGAATAATCGGATTGCCCGTACAGCCCATAGTGTCGGCCCGCTGGTCGTCGGTCAGCAGGAAAATGATATTCGGCGGCTTTTTAGGTGTGGATTGCCCAATAATCCCACTTTCACAGCCAGCCAAACCCATCCCCGCCGCCACAGAACCACCAGCCGCCAAAGATAGAAAATCACGTCGATTCAGATCCTTCATTTTGACCTCCCTGTTGTTTTAATATATGGTATTGACTTCGATGCATCTTTTATATTTACTATAGATATAAAGGCAAAGATACGAGATATCAAGAGAGAAAGCTATAATATCTCGTTAAAACAGTTCTGGGATATCTATACGGCATGAAACCAAAAGAGCATATAGAGACACCACGGCCTATAGTAAGAAAGCCCGGCGAGAATCGGAAAAAGTCGATTGTTATTTTCCTTGCCCTTCCTGTTGTACTCACCTTTCTTTTCCCTCTTGGAGTATTACCTTATCTATGTGGTCGGTTTATTCCTTATACAGGAGCATTACTACACATTTGCATGCTTTACCCACTCATGTTTATATTCATTATCTACTGTTTGCGTAGAGGAGTTTTGAGACGATTCAGAAATTCGAGAGAACAAACCGCCAAGAGCCGACTTGAAAGCACTGCCGAAATTGGCATCCCCTTAGTGTTTATTGTCTCATTTCTTGTATCCTTCTTCATATCTGTTAAAGGAATGATGATCTTTGATAAGTCATTCATGTATGGCTTACAAACACGAATGAAAAGCAAAGCTGATGTTGAAGCCATTCGGGATTGGTTGCAATCACTTGATGAAGAAGAGTATGAAAGTATTGACAATAGTTATAACAGTTTTTCTCGTTCACGTGCTGAGTGGCCGAAGCCATTGAAAGCATTAAAACCCGGCAGGATTTTTCTTTCGGAGGACGAGAATGGCAACGCCAAGGTCAGGCTCATGTGGAGATACGGGCCTATAGTAGGTGGCTGGGGAGTTGAAATAGGGGCGGAAAACATGGAAAGTCCCCCGTCGGATTTCAGTATGTATGGAGAGTATAGATTACCTGTGGAGCCGGGTGTCTATGTATGGCGGGGACTGGAATAAACGTCGATAGTCTCCAAGCGACATCTTTGGGTCCATCGTAAGCAATAAATCAAGACACTTGGTTAAAAGATTATTATCGTCTCATCGGAAATCCAGGCGCAATTTCTTCGTACACTCGAGAGCCTATCGGTATTGGCGTTCGGCAACCTTACCTCATTCGGCGAAGCAGAATTACTGCCTGCCGGAGGTGGAATTTTGCTTCGATTCAGCTTTCCTGTTATTCTCTGGGATGCTTTGTATCGCTCTACCGGGAGATCCGTTTGTCGAGTCCTTGTCGGTTGGCGTCTGAGCACTTAGCCGTTCCTCGGCGGCACGGAGGATTTCTCCCAACATCTGCGAGTAGGACAGTCCGGCGAGTTTTGACATTTTTGCCAGGTGTCCGTCCCAGCACCAGCCTGGATTCGGATTTACCTCAAGGATCTTCGGATTGCCCTCGGCGTCAATTCGCCAGTCGAAGCGGCTGTAGTCTCTGCATTCGAGCCGCTCGAATAACTTCAGGCAGCATTCAACGACGAACTTCTCGACGTCGTCCGGAAGGTTCGCCGGGACCGACTTGATCTGCCAGTAGGGCGAATCAGGCATCCACTTTGCCTCGTAGCCGCATAACCTGGGCAACTCTGGCGGTAGGGCCGAATAGTCTTCCTGAATGATGGGCAGTACCGTGTACGATTCGGGCGGGTTGCCGATGATGCCGACAGTGAAATCTGTGCCGGTAAGGAATTCTTCTACCAGTACCGGCTTTTCATATCCGAACTTTTCCCTGATTTCAGAGATTGCGTTTACAAGCTGCTCGATTGAGTAGGCTACGCTTCGCTGGGTGATGCCGAAGCTCGAATCGCCAAAGTTGGGCTTGACGATTACCGGGAATCCGATGGGCAGATCGAACGTGCTGTCCTCAGGCTTGATGAAGAAGGCTTCCGGCACGGGAATGTCCATTTCCTTTGCGATTCCGCGAACGAGCGACTTATCGTAGCAGAAGGCAAGGCACTGGGGGCCGCCGCCGGTATAGGGGATATTGAGCATTTCCAGCATTGCCGGGACATGCAGCTCCTTGCGGGGATCGTTGCTGTAGCCTTCGTCGCACAGGTTCATAACGAAGTCAGTTTTGGTTCCGAACTTGACCAGGTCGTTGAAGAGCGTGTCGTGATTGTTCAGATAGGAATATCGATAACCGTCCAGCTCTCGCAGCGCATCTTTGAGCTGATCGATGGTATAGAAATCGTCATCGTCGAAGACGCACAGCGGTTTTAAGGCGTCCGGCTTGCGAGGATCGCCGAACAAGACTGTCACGTTCTTGTATTCCTTTTTGCGTTTTCTATGCGTCCACTCTTTTCGCACAACACTGGTGACGATGATTCGCCTTTCCATCATTCCCAGGTCCTGATTGCGCGCCGAGTCGCTGGAGATCTGCCCGTGGACGGTGACATCGGCAAAGCCGGCCTTTTCAAGCAGCTCGGAGATGGTCTTCTTTGAGTACAGACGCTCAGCATAAAACTGGTCGGCTACGACGCCCTTTTCCACGTGCGTGACAACTTCCCGTGAGATCAGGCGCTGCTTGTCCAGAGACAAAGATCTTTCCCGGCAGACAAAAAACTTCTTGTCTATCCATTCCCATGAGCGGGCCTGGAACTTTTTCCTGAGGTATTCCCCGTCGGTGACATCGATGAGCACTTTCCCCCAGGGCTTGAGCACCCGGAAAACCTCTTTGATGACTCGCATATCGTCCTCGACCGTCTCGAAGTAGCCGAAACTGTTGCCGAGAATCATGACCACATCAAAGGTGTCGGTCGCATAGCGCAGCTTCCTGGCGTCGCCTTCTCTGAATTTTATGCTGAGGCCTTCTTTCTTCGCCTGGGTTTTGCCCTTTTGAATCAGGTAGTGTGAACGGTCGACTCCTTCGACGTTGCTGAATCCCCTCCTTGCCAGTTCAAGGGTCACCCGTCCCTGCCCGCAGCACAGATCCAGAATCTTGTCCGTCGGGGTCATATTGAGAATTCCGCAAAAGACATCCACTTCTTTGCTGGTCAGTTGCGGATCATCTACGACGTCGCCATCGGTTTTTAAATACGTGGCGTTGAAAATTTGCCGCCACCACTCGGGATCTACGTGCTGTTCAAGGTCGGGTACCGGTCCGAGGGTCTTTTTCACCTCGGGAGTTGTTTTAGGCTTTTGTCCAGGTTTGTCGGTTGGTGCTTGCTCCTTTTCTTTCATTTATCAATTCTCCCTTTTTTCGATCTCTTTCAAGAGATCAGGCCGCCATTTTTTCGTTCGCTCGAGGGCCTGTCGGCGTCGCCACTCGGCGATTTTGGCATGGTCGCCACTTAATAAAATTTCAGGAACTTTCATCCCGCGAAAGACTTCCGGCCTCGTATAATGCGGGTATTCCAAAAGGCCTTCGCTGAATGAATCGTCTGTTGCCGAGTCTTCATCGCCGAGCGCCCCGTCCAATAATCTGACAACCGCATCGATGATGACCATCGCTGCCAGTTCGCCGCCGCTCAAAACGTAGTCGCCGATGGAAATCTGCTCGGCGCCCAGACCGGTTCGAATTCGCTCGTCGAATCCTTCATACTTGCCGGAGATAAGAATCAGGCGTTTTTCGCCGCTTAACTCTACAGCTTTTGCCTGGTCGAACTTCTGTCCCTGCGGTGTTAGCAGGAGGACCCGGCCTTTTTCGAGTGATAGCTTTTGGACATGCTCGAAGCATTCGAAAACGGGGTCGGGCATAATTACCATCCCCGGTCCGCCGCCATACGGTTTATCATCGACCTTCCGATAGCTGTCTGTTGAAAAATCCCTTATATCGGTGAGTACGATTTCAACAATACCGTTGTCCTGAGCCCTCTTGATTATCGAGCAGCTCAAAGGCGATTCGAACATATCCGGAAAAAGCGTAAGAATATCTATCCTCATCGCTCTTATCTATTAATCAGCTTTAAGCCGATTCCTCTTTAGGTTTTTCCTCGGTCTTTTCTTCGGCCACGTCAATCTCGGTTTCAACTTCGGCTTTCACTTCCGGTTTAGTCTCCGTTTTCTTTTCCGCTTCCGGCTTAGTCTTTTCAGGAT
>CAZHBL010000138.1:9727-10408 GCA_964530105.1 uncultured Pirellulales bacterium
CAGGTTCGGTTTCGACCTCGACTTTTTCTTTTACTGCTTCAGCTTCAGGTTTTTCCTCGGTCTTTTTTTCGGCCACGTCAATCTCGGTTTCAACTTCGGCTTTCACTTCCGGCTTAGTCTTTTCAGGCTCAGGTTCGGTTTCGACCTCGACTTTTTCTTTTACTGCTTCAGCTTCAGGTTTTTCATCCGCCGGTTCGGCCTCAACCTCAGCTTTCTCTGTTTCGGCCTTAGCCTTAGCCTCTGCTTCGGCCTTAGCCTTTGCGTCGGCATCCGCCCTTGCTATCGCTTCGGCGTCGGCCTTGGCGCCTGCTTTTGCTTTTTCTTCCGCTTCTTTAGCTTCGGCCCTGGCCTTTTCCTCGGCAGCCTTCGCTTCGGCTTCGGCCTTGGCTTTTTCTTCTACTGCATCGGCTTCTTTTTTGGCTGCTATTCTCTCGGTCTTGTCGAACAGCTTACCCTTGGTTTTGGCGATGGCTTTGGCTTTTGTCCGACGAGCTTCTTTTTGTTCTGCGTATTTATGTTTTATCCCATGGCGGAGCAGAATTTGCGAAACGGCGTCGCTTGGTATCGCCCCTTTATCCAGCCAAAATTCCACCCGCTCACGATTTATTACGACCTGCTTTGAAGGATCCTTTTCAATCGGGTCGTAATGGCCCAGCTTTTCAAGTATTCTGCCGTCACGAG
>CAZHBL010000139.1:0-10395 GCA_964530105.1 uncultured Pirellulales bacterium
CAACTGACCGCTTCAAAGGAGTTCCAATGTGGTCCCGCGCAGCGGATTTAGACTCTGCCCTCGTCGGTGTCCCGCAAATATCGGGCGCATCGGAGAGCCTTCACGTCCGGCTCGAAAATCGGGAAATTGTCGCATTGATACAACATACATTATGGCAGCCGGGCGGGCAAGAAAAAAATCAACTTTCGCTGCTCAGTGTTGAAATCTGCTGCAAGGAGGTGAGAAAAAACTTTCCGTCCCGGCCCTATAAAATGCTTCATTCTCTGTGAAAATGCCTGTAACAGTACTGATAAAGGCCTTTTTCCTGCTATTTGGTTGAATAAAGACGGCGATTTCGGTACAATGTTGTTAACAATTCAGGGATGAGGGGGGCTTAAAATAAAGCCGCGTATCAGGACGACCACGAATCCGAATGGCCCGATTGTGAGGAGGGTATCCGTTGGTAAGAGGAATCGTCAAAGGTTCAAACGGTATTGTTTTTAACCGAACCACTATTCTGGTTATTGCCGGCGTCCTGAGCATTATCGCCGGCGTGGCTTATACAAAGGCCGGCAACCCGATAACCCTGCTTAATACCACAGTGACCGAGACACAAGACGATGCCCAACCACTGTCGAATGAATCTGAAGTAATGGCTGAGCCTGTACAACCGGCTGCGAATTCCACTGCTATTGCGATACCAAGCAAGCCGAAAGATGAGCAAAAAGCCGAGACGAAAAGCGAGCCGTCCGACGAGTGGCGAATCGTGAGAATGCGGGTAACCGGCTATTGTCCCTGCTCGAAATGCTGTGGGAAATTTGCAGACGGCATAACGGCTTGCGGCCACAAAATACGACCCGGCGATACTTTCGTGGCGGCTGACAAAAGGTATTCTTTCGGCACGACAATGGTCATCGAAGGTTATAACGATGGCCAAGCCGTAAAAGTTCTCGACAGAGGCGGGGCGATTCGTGGAAACAAGCTGGATGCATTTTTCCAAACTCACCAACAAGCCCTTGAGTGGGGCGTTAGATACATCGACGTTAAAGTCCGCGACAAATAAAATCGGTCGTCACGGCCAGATTTGATTTTCAAGCCAGTGGTCTGCAAGCAGGGCGAAATCTGTGAAATCAATCTTATTGTCGCCGTTCAGGTCTGTCGGCGTCAAAAGCCTCTGGTCGAAGATTCCCGTACCGTTTGTAGCGACGTATGCGATTTCCGGCTGAGTTAGAGCATAGTCATAGATGCGGAAATCGTCGATCATGCCGTCGTAGCCGCCGTACCAGCCGGAGCCGATTTCAAATGAAGTGATTCCTGAGATGGGTGAATTTGTGCCGGTGCGGCTGTCATAAAGCACGCCGTTGAGATAAATCTTCATCATTCCGGCTTTAACATCTTTCGTGAAAGCCCAATGGTTCCATCGGCCCATCCATTCGCTTGCATATCGATGGTTTCCGCTGAGCCGGTTTTCGAACGACCACGGACTGCCGCAATCCCAATTATACTCACCGGGTTGCCTCCAGCAGCCAAGATTAATAGCTATCGCGGGACCATCGCCGCCGTAGGTATAATTCGAGCAAAAAAGTGTGTCGGTATGATGCGGTGAGTCTGTACCGTATTGCCAGAAAGCAATAGTGATTGCCGTGCTGATTTTCGAAAACAAATTAGCGGCATCGGTTATTTCCACAGCGTCTTTGTAACCACCGAAGCTGATTGCCTTGCCATACACGCCCTGTGTATAGCTTGGTTTGCCTCTCGTACGGCCGTGAGCGTTGCCGGCGCTGTCATTGGCATAGTACTCGAACTCATACCAGGCCACCGGTGCGTTGGGAGCGGCCACGGGATAAATATTGTATCCTGAGTCGAGCCAGCTAAATGCCATTTCTTCAAGGTCCTCGAAATTGACAAGACAATCGCCGTTGAAATCGGCACCCGACATGTTTTCTTCCAGGCATCGGGATGAGTATAATCTTATATCGTCGAAGTAAACTGTACCGGTGCCGCCGCCGGACGGATTGCCTGCGTCCGCATAAAAACCAATCGAGATACTCTCGATATTGCTCAGGTCAATATCCTGCAGCTCCTGAATATCTATTCTCCAGGGCAGCCATGTTTCCTTTTTGACGTCGTTGGCGTCGCCGGGATATGGCACGACAGTTTCGGAATTTCCATCATTCAAAACGAGATACATCTGTGAAACGGTGTTATCTGTCCTGCCGTAGAAGTACAGCTCTAATGACTTTGCGCCGGTTGCCGCCCAGTCCTGCGGCGGGGAAAAAGTGCGCACCGTTTCGGAATAATCAGAATAGCGATTGTACGAGTATAAGAATCCCATCGATTTCTTGCTGCATTCGTGTGTTTGATCCGTCCAAAGGTGAACGCCGACGTTTTTCCACGTATCGTATATCCAGTTGTGATTGGGGTCGGTCGGCGGAAGGGAGTTGTACTGCTCGAAATCGTCAATAATCAGGTGATCGGTTGTCGTGAAGCTCCAGACTTCGCCGGGCCAGACATTCTGGTCGTTGACTTCGTCGATCCGCCAATAGTAAGTTGTGCCTAATTCGAGGCCGCCTGGGTCGAATGTATTGGCGTCCTGCAGATGCGGGGGCTCGCTTGGGCCTCCTGCACTTGCACCTATGTCAGAGATATTAGTGCAAAAGTAAACAATGTGTTTTATTGCGGATTGTCCCGGCGAAAAGCTTAAAATCGTATCCGTTGGCACATTTTTAGCGCCATCGACGGGTATCGGATTGCAGGCGGCCTCGCCGCAATCGGTGCAGATTCTCGCTCTTACATTGGCTATATCGAATCCGGGTGCTCCTCCGCCGTTGTCTATTCCGAGTATGCGGACTGCGCGTGGTTCGAACGGCAATACGATATCGGAGATGTCAAAGCCTATCTCAGTAGGATCCACCCCCTCGCCGGTGGTTCCGGAAGTAGCCAGGCCAATCAACCGCTCCCGTCCGGCACCGTTTGTAACGAAAATAAGGGCCTGTTCGCTCATCGGTCCCAGCTCGATAAGCTTGATATCATCACCCGGGCCATCGATAATCGGGCCGCGAAACTGCACTTCGACCCAATGGTCCGGCGGCAGAGTGACCCCCGACATTTCCGACAGGGGGGGGCCGACAAGCCACTTTTCCGGAATAACCCGAATCGGCCCTTCATATTCCCCCTCGGCGTCCATGCCTGTCCAGCAGCTATCATCGGCATCATAGGCATCGATAAGATAACATGGATATTCGAACGCTCCTTCTTCAGCCAGTGCAGCTACCCCGAACGAGAGAGCCAAATAAATAGCCGCTAATGTTAACAAGTAGCCCTTTTCCATATCATACCCTCCATCTCCGGCTCAGAACCGGTGCAGAAATTATCCATATCGATCCACCCCCTAATATCATGAAAATTGTATCATTTTACTACATGAAATACAAGAAAAATGACGTTGATGCTACTATTAATTTCAACTGAACCACAGGCACATGGAAAACGCTTGATATGTAATGGATTGCTGGTAAACTTCTGATGGCACTTCGTTGTGCTTCGTTCGCGAGCTATATAGCTCAAATAAAGGTGCTATATGGGTTATGAGATATGAATAAAGACTATAGGAAGGATTACAACGATGACTGATTACTCGATAAGTCCGGCAGGTGAAAAATTTGCTATACCCGAAAAAAACGAGCACACTGCGGAGTACCAGCGTGTTGAATCACTGGCCGAAGCGGCGCGTAACGAGGGCAAGGAAATTGTTGTCGTTATGGGTGTCGGCTTTGTAGGTGCCGTAATGGCGGCGATTGTTGCCGATACCATTGATAAGCAAAACGGGCAACCCGGCAAGTTTGTTATCGGCTGTCAACGGCCGAGCGTCCGGAGCTACTGGAAGATTCCGCTGTTGAATCGGGGCGTTTCGCCGGTAAAGGCCGAGGATCCCGAGGTCGAGCCGATGATTGCCCGCTGTGTGCTCGATAAAAAGACGCTGATCGCCACCTATAACAGCGATTGCCTCAAACTGGCGGATTGTGTGGTTGTAGATGTCCAGTGCGATTATACGAAACAAGATCTCGGCAACATGCGAACCGGCAAAGCGGAGATGGCCGCCCTGGAAGCGACAATCAAGACTATCGGCGAGAAAGTCCCGCCGGACTGCCTGACGTTGATTGAGACGACCGTAGCACCGGGAACGACGGAGTTCGTGGCCTGGCCGATTATGAAAAAGGCCTTTGCAGCTCGTGGTATAGAGACCGAGCCGCTGCTGGCTCACAGTTTCGAGCGGGTAATGCCCGGCAGGCATTATGTCTCATCCATTCGGGACTTCTGGCGGGTCTGCTCAGGCTGTAACACCCAGGCCAGGGACCGCGTTGAGAAATTTCTGCGGGAAGTACTGAATACCGAAGATTTCCCTTTAACTGTAATGGATCGTCCAATCGAGTCCGAGACAACCAAAATCGTAGAGAATTCTTACCGTGCTACAACTCTGGCTTTCCTCGATGAGTGGAGCCTGTTCGCGGAGCGCAACGGCGTGGACCTGATCAAGGTGGTCGAAGCAATCAAGGTTCGCCCCACGCACAGCAATATGATCTTTCCCGGGCCTGGCATCGGGGGATATTGCCTGCCGAAGGACGGCGGCCTTGGGTTCTGGGCGTATAAGCATATTCTCGGGTTCAATGACGACATATTCAAGATTACACCGACGGCTATCGACGTCAATGATACGCGCGGATTGCACGTTGCGACACTGGCACGGGATGCCCTGCGAAACATGGGCCGGCAGGCAGCCGGCGCGGCCATACTCCTCTGTGGAGCGAGTTATCGGCAGGATGTCGGCGACACCCGCTATAGCGGCTCGGAAATAGTTGTTCGAAAGCTCACAGAGATGGGAGCCGAGATGAGAGTGCATGATCCGTATCTCGAACACTGGTACGAGCTGGAATCGCAGGACACCTACCCCGCACCAGGACATTCATGGGCGAGGTTCTTCCGGAATCAGGATGGCCTGGTTAATCTCCGGGTTCAAAGCGACCTGGCCGGTGCGCTGGCAGGGGCGCAGGCAATCATATTGGCTGTGCCGCACACCCCTTATCTGGAGCTTGATCCTGATAAAATAGTCGAATGGGCGGGTGGCTCGCTGGCGGTGATCGACTGCTTCGGCATATTGGATGACCAGAGAATCCGTCGATATTTCGAGCTCGGCTGCGAGGTCAAAGGCCTTGGCAGGGGACATATCCAGCGAATAAAGGAAGAAGTCAAAAAAAGTAAAAAGTAAAAGTAAAAACGCAAGGGAGCCCGTAAGCGTGGACGTGGTGGATATTAAAGACAAACGAATAGCTGTTCTCTCGCCGGTGGCATGGCGGACGCCCCCTCGTGCTTATGGCGCCTGGGAAACCGTCGCCAGTAATATTGCCGAAGGTCTTGTTGCCCGCGGCTGGAGAAATGTCACGCTTTTCGCCACGAAGGAATCTGTTACAAGCGCAAAACTCGAAGGTTGGATCGAAAAAGGCTACGAAGAAGACAAATCGCAAATCCCATCAGTCTCAACGTGCCTGCACATATCCAAAGTGATGGAGCAGGCCGGCCGGTTCGACCTGATTCACAACAACTTCGACTATCTGCCGCTGACCTATCTTCCGCTGATAAAGACGCCGATGCTGACCACAATCCACGGTTTTTCCGAGCCGGATATCCTGCGAGTGTATCACGATCATAAGGACGCTTATTATGTCTCTATCAGCGATTCCGACAGGGATCCCGGATTGGCCTATCTGGCGACCGTCTATAACGGAATCGATCTAACGAACCTGACCTTTCGACCGGAACCCGGTGATAAGCTCGTCCATTACGGACGGATACACAACGATAAGGGGACACATCTGGCGATCGAAGTGGCGAAAAAGTGCGGCATGGATTTGATTATAGCCGGCATTATTCAGGACCAGGATTACTTCGATAATCTCGTAAAGCCGCATGTGAATCAATCGTCGATTCAGTTCATAGGTCCCGTTAACCCTGGGCAGCGTGATGAATTGCTTAGTCATGCATACGCCGTTATTCACCTTAATACGATTCCCGAGCGGTTTGGCCTGGTAATGGCAGAATCAATGGCCGCCGGCGTGCCTGTAATCGCGATGGATTTGGGTTCGTGCCGGGAAGTCATCGCCGATAAGCAGACTGGATATCTGGTCAACAACGTAGATGAGGCGGTCGAGGCCATCGCCAAAATCGACCAAATCGACCGCAAAAAATGCCGGCAGCGGGTGGAAGAGAACTTCACAATCGACAAAATGGTCGCCAGCTACGAAAAAGTCTATGCGGAAATCTTTCAGCGGGAAGCGCAAAAGGAAAGAGAAGCTAAAAATTAAATAAAGATTGCTCTGTCGAAATGATAATGCCGTATTGTTAATGTTACTATTAGTGAGGTAGGTCACAGAACGCATGAATCCAAATCAACAAGCCTGTCAGCCCAAACAATACAAAGGACATCATCAGTAATACAATTCCTGTCCACATTTTCCTGGTGGCAAATATGAGATATGAGGCTACCAATGGCAATACGATGCTCCCTACCCATACAAGGCATGTGCCTAACGTAGAATGCCAAAACATAACGATTTGATCCGGCACATACTTAGCCATATACACGACGGTATATAAACCATGACCATTAAACGGAGGATATTCATATCTCTGCAACTTGTTTATCCCAGCATAGCCCATACATACTGCAATGATATTAAGGAAAAAGAGAAATACGACGACAATCTTACTGCTAGTTCCCATTTTTTACAGTTTTTTCCATTAACGGGACTATTGTTTATATGATTTCCCAACAACGCAATGCTCTATACTATCTAAATCACATCTGTTTGTCATTGAGTAATTTAGGAAATCTGGAATGTATACTGCTTGAGTTTCGTTCTATATATTATAACTTGACCGATCCTCAATCTTCGTCTACCTTTATTATGGAAATTTGAAAGGATGTGTTATGTTTACCGGGCACAAGAAACTAATCAAACGATATGAAAATAATCCGATCCTGACAAAGGACGATATTCCTTATCCCGTTCAGACGGTTCATAATGCTGGCGTGACAAAATATGACGGCAGATACATTATGCTGTTTCGCTCGCACCTTGATACGGGCAGGTCCATCATCGGCCTGGCGGAAAGCGACGACGGATTCAATTTCAAAGCCCGCTCCGAGCCGTTCATGGTGCCGGGCAAGGAACCGGTTTTCTGCGAGTACGAGGCGTACGGCGTCGAGGACCCGCGGATTACTTATCTGGAAGAGGTGTACTATATTACCTATAGCGCATATTCACAGCACGGCGTCCGGATCGGTTTGGCCATGACGTCGGATTTCGAGTTGGTTGAAAGGATGGCTCTTATCACTCAGGCGGACTATCGAAATACAGTGCTTTTTCCTGAAAAAATCAATGGCCGGTACGTCAAATTAGACAGGCCCCATAGTGACATCAGTCCCTGGTCGATTTGGATTAGCTACTCGCCGGACCTGCGCCACTGGGGTGATTCGAGGCTGGTAATGAAACCCGTGCCGTACCACTGGGACGAGATGAAGATCGGCCCCGGCGCTCCGCCGATTCGCACCGACAAGGGCTGGCTGAGTATATATCACGGCGTATTTCCGACCATGGCCGGTCATGTCTATCGGCTCGGCGCCGCTTTGCACAAACTCGACGACCCGGCAGAAATCCTCGGCGTCGGCGACCGATGGATCCTGCAGCCCGAAGACCCGTGGGAAATCACCGGCTACGTCCCCAACGTGGTCTTCACCTGCGGCGCCGTGGCCGAAGATAACGGGACTTTAAAGTTATACTGGGGCGGAGCCGACAAAGTAATGTGCGCCGGCACCGCCGTAATCGACGAACTCGTAGACCTCTGCCTGACCGACTCTCGCCCTGCGATGTAGTTCACAGCGGTCATTTCGAGCAGTGTCCCGATCAGAATCGGGACGAAGTCGAGACACGAAACGAAGTGGAGAGCCCCGAAGGGAAATCCATTTTAAATAGATTTCTCTGCTACATTTGCTGCGCTCATTTCGGTCGAAATGACAGTTTCACAGGCTGGGCAGGCCCGACTTTACCTTTTTATCCGTTTGCCGTTTCAGTGATGAGTCCGCGTATAAATTCAAGGGCCAATTGGGCGTTCTTCTCTGCATATTCGATGCCTACTGTCTGGCCGTTCACCTTTGGCAGCGAATGGCACAATTCGTAACTGAAATAGCCGGTATATCCAATCTGGTGCATGGCTTTGATGAAAGGCCTGTAGAATCCGGCGCCTTTTACTGTACCGTCTTTGTCTCTTTCGTATTCGCCGCCGAAATGTGACAACACCTGTAAATTACTTACGGCTTTTGCCGCCTTTTGGATATTCTCAGGGCTTTTATCTGCCATAATCGGAACATCCAGCGAGACTTTCAGGCTGGCCGAATTGACTTCTTTGACCATTCTCAGCACATCCTGGTAATCTCGAATAACCGGAGCATGATTCTGCAATGCCAAAATAACGCCGGCATCTTCTGCATATCGTGCGCATTCTGCTATACCTTCGCGACACCACGTCCATATTTCCTGCTCTGTAAATTTCTCATGAGTATATTTCCAGATGTCCTTTGCAATCGTATATTGTGCTAATTGTGGATGTTTCGTCACGCCCGGCCAGGCGAGGAACATTCGCAAAGTCTTTGCACCCAAATCCGATGTCATTCGAATCAACTCTTTGACATAAGCAATCTGGCACTCTCGGTATTCCGGGATTGGGCTGCTGAAATCGTTATTGGCCGCGACTCCGTAAATTTCGATACCTTCTCCCTGAGAAATCGCAAGAAGCTCTTTGCAGCGTTTTGTCGGCCAGTCGAGAGGATTGCCGTGAGGACGTTTTCCATCGATCTCTATTCCTTCATAATCATATTTTTTGGCCCTTTTAATCACCTGCTCCAAAGTCAGAGCCTCTCCGCGATACCAAACCCCGAGAAATGTGATACTGTATAAACCAACTTTCATACTCGATCCTTTCTTTTGGCCGCTCTGAGAAATGTTATTTATGTTTGCCGCCAATCCTGCCGTGGCGGCCAGTGACGTGCCCATAAATTGTCTGCGATTCATTTTAGTGCCTTTTTTTTCTAAATTATCTTCAATGCTGCTTGTGCCATTTGGCCATAAGCAGGATGATTCTATCGTATTTGTCCTTCGGCATGGCTTTCTTTAAGATTTTGCGGATTTCGCTCATGGGAGTCCGCTGAGTTGTGTGGGTAATGATGATGTGCTCGTTGTTCAGATTTTTCAGCAGTGTTGCGAGTTCGTCGACGTGCATGTGTTTACCGGCTTTGGCTCTGGTCGTATGCTCGCCCTCGTAGAATGTGCACTCGGCGATTAAAATCCTGCTTTCGACGATATATCGCAGTTGCGAAAAATCGACGTACTGCGTATCGCCAAGGTAGGTGACAATGGGGAACTCCAGCGGATAGTCGATTTCGATACCCTGCTTTTTCAGCTCGACGATTTGCGGGCCCGTAAGACCTGTGTACTCGGATTTGAGCTTTTTTCGTTTTTCGATGACGGTAAAACCAACAGAGCCTTTGCTATGTTTTGTAGGGAAAGCCCTGGCAATCAAATTGGGCTTTATCTTGTATTCGTCGCCTGGTTTGACGCCGACGAGGTTTGCCGGGATTTTATTGCCGTCCAGTTTCGACCATGCGTCGACAATCTGCCTTATCGGCGGCAGTAAATTGTCGGGTGCTAAAATCGTTCCTGCGGATATGCCGCAAAAATTCCGCTGGGACAGGTAATACGCGAGCCCCGCGGCGTGGTCCATGTGCCCGTGCGTGAGCAGAACGTTATTGATGGGGATAATCTGGTCGGGTGCTTTGCCCACGTCGAAGCATACATCCAGTTGAGGCATGGCCACCACGGTCTCTTCGCCGGCGACAGAATAGCCGATGATGTCTATCTCATCTATTTTTATATGTGCTAAGTTGTGACTGGCCATTTACAATTAATTACAGACTAAAGTCTCCTTCTTTTTTGGTTGTCGGAGTTTCTCTTCATAGTAAATGGATGTAATGGTTGTGTCAATTTGTTTTTGACATAGCCAACAATACGTATACACTGGGCTAATAAACAACGTATTATGAATCTAAATAATGAGGGCTTTGGATCATGAAAAGAAAAATCGTCAGAACATTCACAGCGTTTTATGCCTATTTGATTATTGCGGGTTTAGCCGGCTATGTATTGGCACAAGAAGTTCAGAACTCGGAGATTATCCCCCAATTAGATCGAGAAAAATTGCCCGGCAGGCAGGTTAAGGTCGCGGCGATTTGTATCGGATTCGGGGGCGACCACGATGTTAAACTGAAAATGGCGATAGAGCATCTGCATACGGCCGGAAAGAACG
>CAZHBL010000140.1:0-10328 GCA_964530105.1 uncultured Pirellulales bacterium
ACAATCTTTGGCTGATTGAGGATTGTTGTGACGCTGTTGGCGCTCTATATGAGGAAAGATATGTAGGCACTTTCGGCGACTTGGCCACAGTTAGTTTCTATCCGGCCCACCACATTACAATGGGTGAAGGTGGATGTGTCCTGACCAACAGTGCTAAATTGAAGAAATTGGTAGAATCCTTCAGGGATTGGGGGCGACATTGTTGCTGCAAGCCAGGCGAAGACAATACCTGCGGCAAACGTTTTGGCTGGCAGTTAGGTTCTTTGCCAAAAGGCTATGACCATAAATACACTTATTCGCACATAGGCTACAATCTGAAAATTACTGATATGCAAGCCGCAATAGGAGTTGGGCAATTAAAGAAGCTTACGGATTTTATTGAAAAGCGTAAACAGAATTTTCAGATTCTGAATGAAGGCTTACGTAATCTTGAGGAATTCTTCATCTTGCCAGAGCCAACTCCTCATTCCGAGCCAAGCTGGTTTGGTTTTCCCATAGCCGTTCGACCCGGCGCGCCATTTACCCGTACTGAATTGCTCGGCTATCTGGAACAATGTAATATTGGCACACGGCTTCTTTTTGGCGGCAATCTTATTCATCAACCGGCGTACAAGGATATAGCATATCGGAAGGTGGGAGAGTTATCCAACTCGGATTTTGTGATGAATCAGGTGTTTTGGGTTGGGGTTTATCCCGGTTTGACACGAGTGATGATTGATTATCTGATAGAGAGTTTAACCTTGTATGTGACAGAAAATATTCGGAAGGTTGTTTGCGTATGAATGAAAACATTCCCGTTGTTATTCTTTGTGGGGGGCATGGCACCAGAATCTGTGAGGAATCAGTCACCAAGCCCAAGCCAATGATCGAGATTGGGGGGCGTCCCATTCTCTGGCACATAATGAAGATATACTCGTACTATGGATTCAATGAATTCATCATTTGCCTGGGTTATAAGGGATTCGTTATTAAGGAATACTTTGCTCATTACTTTTTGCATGAATCTGATGTTACCTTTGATTTTACGCTTGGAAATCAGCAGATCGTTCACGGACACCGGGCAGAGCCATGGAAGGTGACGCTGGTGAATACCGGCGAGAACACCATGACCGGTGGACGCATCAAAAGGATTCGGGAGTACGTCAAAGATGATACGTTCATGCTCACGTATGGAGATGGGATAAGTGACGTTAACATCAGGGCTTTGCTGGAGTTCCATAAGTCACACGGACGCACGGCAACACTGACCGCTGTGAAGCCACAAGGACGGTTCGGTGTCCTTGACCTTAAGGGCGATACTACCGTCAGGTCATTTAGGGAGAAGGTCGAAGGCCATACATCTTGGATCAATGGTGGCTTCTTCGTCTTGGAATTGGCTGTCTTCGACTTAATTCACGATGACAACACAGTCTTCGAAAGAGCACCTCTTGAAGCGTTAGCCTCATCTGGGCATCTAAAGGCCTACAAGCATGAGGGCTTCTGGTACGCGATGGACAAAATGAGCGATAAAATCCATCTCGAGAATCTTTGGGCCAGCGGAAGAACGCCTTGGAAACTATGGGGGGGTGAGGTGTATGATCGACTCCGACTTCCGGAAAGGACGACTGGTTTTTGTAATGGACTTAGATTACAGCCCATTGGAAAAGAGCCAGGTCGATCGGCCCACAGTCTGGTACCGCAACCATAGATGGACGTAAGGTACGGTTCAATTTTGACAACGTTTGCAGGGATGCCATAAGTGTAGGTATCTGCTACCTTCTTTAGGGAAAGGTTGTTATGACTGACGCCAGTATTTTCGACAAGCTGTTCATATTTGAATTGGCCAATAATCACATGGGTGATGTTGACCACGGTATGAGAGTAATTCGTGAGCATCACGATGCAGCAAAAGGCTTCGGCTTCCGGTTTGCCTTCAAATTCCAGTATAGGCACCTCGACACGTTCATTCATCCCGCATTCAGGGATAGAACAGATATCAAGTACGTGAAGAGGTTTTCTGAGACACGCCTCGATGCGGCGCAACTCCGCGCCCTTAAGGATGAGATATCACGTTTGGGATTCATTGCGATTTGCACACCCTTTGACGAGAAGTCAGTGGACCTAATCGAGGAGCATGGGTTTGATATCATTAAGATTGCCAGTTGTTCGTTCAATGACTGGCCCTTGCTCGAGCGGATTGCGCAGACCGACAAGCCGGTCATTGCTTCGACAGCGGGTGCTTCAGTGGAAGACATTGACAAAGTAGTGGCATTCTGGGAACACCGTCAGAGAGATCTCTGCCTGATGCACTGCGTGGGAAGTTACCCCACACCGTCCAGCCAACTTGAACTGAACCAGATCGATTTTCTGCATAATCGGTATGTGGGGATACCGGTCGGGTACTCGACACATGAGGATCCGGCAGATACCGATGCAGTCAAGATCGCGATCGGCAAGGGTGCGGCAGTCCTCGAACGCCATGTTGGAGTGCGAACCGATGAATACTCCCTAAATGCGTATTCATCGACACCGGAGCAGATCAGGGCTTGGCTTGCATCTGCTCGGACGGCGTTTGAGATGTGTGGTGTGTCAGGTCGCAGAAGAGACATGTCCGAAAAGGAGAAGTCCGATCTCCACGGTCTGCAGCGAGGGATCTTTGCCGCGACCCGATTGGACGATGGCGAAGATATCGGGGAGAACAAGGTCTTTTATGCCATACCGAATTTCCCCGGACAGTATGTGGCGAACGACCGCTCCAAGTATCGCAGATTTCGTGCAACTGCGCCTATAGATGAAGGTGAGGCAATTCTCGAAACAAACGCTTCATCAACGGATTCGCGCAAGAAGATTGTCGCGATGGTTAAGGACTTGAAAGAGCTCATCGTGCAGAGCGGTGTTCGTCTTCCGAACAGACTCGATTTTGAGCTTTCACATCATTATGGTATAGACAAGTTTTATCAGCATGGTTGTGCGATTGTGAACTGCATTAACCGGGAATATTGCAAGAAGATCATTCTCCTTCTTGCTGGTCAGGAACATCCTGTACACTATCACAAACGAAAAGAAGAAACCTTCAATGTTCTTTCCGGCGAGGTCGAAATCGATCTTCATGGAAACAGAAGAACATACCGAGAAGGTGAATTCATCGTGGTGGAGAGAGGCGTAAAGCACAGATTCAGATCTGATACAGGCGCCGTGTTCGAGGAAGTTTCGACAACACACTACACCGACGATTCTTTCTATGAGGACGAAGCGATTACGAAGAACTCTCATAGAAAGACCCTAATGACATTCTGGATCGACTGGCTGGAAAAACCAATAAAATAAGAAAGATAGCTATGGTAACCATTGCGTGGGACGTTGATGATGTGCTCAATGATCTGATGCGAGATTGGTTTGAAGCGGGATGGAAAACACAATATCCGGAATGTAAGGTTGATTATGAAGACTTATCTGAAAATCCTCCGCATCGAATCCTTGAAGTTGCAGAAGAATACTATATTGAATCACTTGATGCCTTTCGCGCTAGTTCTTTTTATGGCCGGATGACTCCTATACCTCATGTAAAAAAATGGTTTATGCACTATGGTCAAGAATATCGACATATCGCATTAACGTCTGTTCCTTTTTTTGCGGCTGGCGAGTCCGCAAGATGGGTGTTGACACATTTCGGAGAATGGATAAGGACTTTTCATTTTGTTCCATCATGTCGTACTACATGCGAAATCCCGGTCTATGATGAAACCAAACAGGAATTCCTAAAATGGATTCAGCAAGTGGACTGTCTGGTCGATGACAATGAAGACAATATTAAAGGGGCCAAATCGGTTGGAGTCAAAGGACTGTTATTTCCGAGGCCATGGAACTCCGAAAAAGGCGAGCCTGTGGAAGCCGTATTAGCATCTATCTCTTCGTTACAATAACATAAAAGTGTAAGAGCCTGTGAAACTTTCTGATTACATCTTTAATCTTGTTGCTGAAACGGGGACTCGACATGTTTTCTTTCTCCCGGGAGGAGGCTGCATGCACCTGGTTGATTCTCTGGGAAGAAAATCCGAACTGCAAAAAGTATGCTGTCTCCATGAACAAGCTGCTGTCATCGCAGCAGAAGCATATAGTCAGTACACGAACAATCTCGGAGTTGCATTAGTAACTACGGGGCCGGGAGCGACAAATGCTATTACCGGCGTTGCCGGTGCCTGGATTGATTCAACGGCACTTCTCGTGATTTCCGGACAAGTAAAGCGTTCTGATATGATGGGAACAAGCGGTGTCAGGCAAATGGGTGTCCAGGAGGTGGACATCGCCTCAATGGTACGGCCCATTACAAAATACGTAGTCACGGTCGTGAATCCTCGTACAATTAAGTATCATCTACAGAAAGCCCTCTATCTGGCAACACATGGCAGAAAAGGTCCGGTCTGGATTGATCTGCCGCTTGATGTGCAGGGATGTATCATTGATGAAAAAGATATTCCTGAATTTATACCTAACGATGATATTTCGGAAGAAATGTCAGACGCCAAAATTAAAAAAAGAGCCTTTATTGCTGCCGAGATGCTTTCCAAGGCACGCCGGCCAGTAATTTTAGCAGGCAATGGTATTCGTCTATGCAATGCAGTAGATGCATTTATGGATTTGGTTAATAGGATAAAGGCTCCTGTACTCTTAACATGGAAAGCCAGTGATATTTTGTGGGAAGAACATGAATTGTATTGTGGAAAACCTGGCATAATTGGACAGCGGGGAGCTAACTTTACACAGCAGAATGCAGATTTTTTCTTGTCCATCGGTGCGCGGCTTGACCTTTGTCAGATCGGTCATAACTATTCCAATTTCGCTCGCGCAGCTAAAAAAGTCATTGTAGATATTGACAAATATGAACTTTCCAAAATCAAGCCCTATGTTGATGTGCCTGTTTCTGCCGATGCCGCAGTTTTTATTGATGCACTATTAGATGCGCTTACAAGAGTAAAAATGAATGATTTTTCTTCATGGCTCATTCATTGTAAAGATTGGCAACATAAGTATCCAGTCGTGCTCGATGAATATAGGCAATCTAAAGGACTTGTTAATCCCTATTATTTTTTTGATGTCCTGTCAAATGTTTCAAAAGAAAATGATCTGATCATTCCCGAAAGCTCTGGTATCAGTGCGGAAATAACACAGCAAGCATTTCGTTTGAAGCAAGGGCAGCGAATATTGAATACTCCCGGACTAGGGGCTATGGGGTTTGGGTTGCCGGCAAGTTTTGGAGCTTGCCTGGCGAGCAATGGACGCAGGACTATTGGTATTATTGGTGATGGTGGTTTACAACATAATATTCAGGAATTTGAGACAATCGCTCGACTAAGGCTTCCTCTGAAAATTTTTGTTATTAATAACAATGGGTATGCTTCGATACGTAATATGCAGAGGGCACATTTCAAAGGGAATCTAGTCGCCTGTGATCCAGGCAGTGGATTAACCTTACCTGATACTTGTAAAGTAGCCCAGGCATACGGCCTAGCTACACAAAAAATAGATAACCAAAGTAATCTAATTAGCGAAGTTGCGGATGTCTTAGACTGCGAAGAAACTGTGATTTGTGAAGTCATGGTCGATCCTGAAATACCAACAGCTCCGAAAATGTCGTCAGAGGCATTGTCTGATGGCAGAATGGTATCCAAGCCCATGGAGGACTTGTGGCCGTTTCTTGATCGGGAAGAGTTTGCTTCGAATATGGTTATGCAGTCAGCCGGGGGACAACGCTATGCCACTTAAGATTATTGGGATGGTATAAAAGATTTAATGATATAGAGATAAGGATGGATGTTATCATGGCAGTTCAACACGTAAAACCAGAGGAAACGAACAGAAGAAGTAAGCTTAAGGAAGAGAAACCTTATGTTTACGAGAAAATTATGAAATTTGATGAAAAGTTGAGAAGGGGGGAAAGCATTGCTATTATTCAGTTTCAGTATAATTACACATGTAATTTCCGCTGTCAACATTGTTCGGTCAAAAGGTTTCAGGGCAAAAATGATGCTCGGCAGTTTACCATAGCCGATGTAAAGGATTTGTTTCGTCAAGCGGATGAAATGGGACTCGCGCGTGTGACAATTACAGGTGGAGAACCGTTAGTATTTAAGGATTTTGATGAATTGGTAGCAGCTATTGATCCTCAAAAGTTCTATATTAACTGCGACACAAACGGGTGGCTTTTGGATGAAGAGAAGGCCAGACATATTAAAAGCATAGGCGTTGATAGGGTTCAGTTGAGCTTAGACAGTTTTAATGCTGAGGAACATGATGCTTTCAGAAGAGCTCCCGGCGCTTATGAAAGAGCAATGAAGGCGGTTGATATATCTTTGGATGCGGGTTTAGCTATTTTTATGCAAACTGTGGTTACGAAACAAAGGCTCTATACGAATGAATTTATTCAATATCTTGAATATTTTAATGACAAAGATGTAGGGGTATTTGTGACATATGCAAAACCGGTTGGTTCATGGGAAGGTAATTTTGATTGTCTGGTTGATAAAGAAGACATGAAATATATGGAAGAGCTTGAGAAAAAGTATAAGGTGTTTACCCATTTAACTCCGGCCTATGGCCTTAATATGGGTTGCATCGGGGTTAAGGGAATGTTTTCTGTGACGCAATACGGTGATGTATTACCTTGCCCATATATTCATACATCAATTGGAAATGTTTTCAGGGAGCCCTTGAAAGACATAGTCAAGAGAGGGCTGAACATTAAATTCTTCGGCGAGCATATTGACACGTGTCTTATCGCTGAAGATAGAGATTTTATTAATAATTATGTGGAGAAAAAGATTTATGGAAAGCCTCTTCCAGTACCATGTTCTGAAATTTTTACTGATAATGATAAAACACAAGAGCCATTTAATGAAAGTAAGCATCTTTTTCTGTCAATTTGACTTTTTGCTCTGGAATAATTTGGAGGTTTCATGAGCATTGCAGGTGCTATAGCAGTTCTTGATAAAGAGGTTGAGAATCCATCTCTGGGTCTGCCGGATGAGGTGTTTTATTACATTAGCAGGATAGCTCCACTGGTGAATGTCGATCTTTTAATAAAAGATGAGAATGGACGCACGCTTTTATCGTGGAGAGATGATCAATATTGTGGGACAGGATGGCACATACCGGGTGGAATCGTCAGGTTTAAGGAAACCTTTGAAGAAAGGATAAAAAAAGTAGCAGAAACAGAAATTGGTGTGGATATAAAATTTGATCCGGCTCCGATAGCAGTAAATGAGCTTATTATTCCTGAGCGAGACATAAGGAGTCATTTTGTTTCTATTTTATACAAATGCTTTCTCCCAAGCACGTTTATCCCGGAAAACAAAGGACTTTCTCATAAGGATGCAGGTTATCTTAGGTGGCTCGATTCCTGTCCTGGTAATCTGATAAAATTTCATGAGAGATATTATCGGAAATATATTTGAGTTAAATTTCACCATTTAGGAGTTTTTATATTGAAAGCTAAAGTTATCAGCGGACAGGCGCCAGGAGGTAAAAGAACAAGACTTGCAGAAGTCATTCCCCTGGATACGCCATATGTGGTGCAGATATTTCCAGTATACGCATGCAATTTTAAGTGTAATTATTGCATTTTTTCAGTGGAGAAGGCGAAGCGACATTTTATTTCAGATACAATTAATATGGATTTAAATTTATACAAAAATTGTATAGATGATATTGCCATGTTCCCAAGCAAGGTGAAAGTGTTGCGATTCGTGGGTATTGGAGAGCCGCTGTTGCACAAAAACATTGCTGATATGGTTGAATATGCGGTTTCAAAAAATGTCGCAGATACGGTGGAAATCCTAACAAATGCATCGCTATTGACTCCAAAAATATCAGACATGCTAATATTATCCGGACTTCAGAGATTGGTTGTGTCTGTTCAAGGAACAACAAAAGAAAAATATCGAAAAGTATGCGGAGCAGATATAGATTTTGAAGACTTTATTGAGAATTTGAAATATTTTAATAATAACAAAGGCAATGCACATGTATATATAAAAATTGTAGATACTGCGCTTGACAGCAAGGAAGATGAAGGGATGTTTTACGATATCTTTGGGGATATTTGCGATACTTTGGCAGTTGAGCATACAGTACCTATTCACGCAGGCATAGACTACAAGAATGTGTTAAAAGATAAAGAAATGGCAGTTACTCAGTTTGGATTGCCTGTCTCGGAAGTACATGTTTGTCCACAGCCTTTTTTTACAATGCAAATTAATCCGGATGGGAAAGTAGTTCCATGCTATTCTTTTGAATACCCAAGTATTATGGGCAATTGCAATAATCAATCAGTGCTCGACATCTGGAATGGTAAGGAATTTCAATGGTTTAGGCGCAATATGCTCGATGGAGCTAAACAGGTGAGTGATATTTGCAACAACTGTGACATCATTAAGTATCGCTTGTTTCCTGAAGATGATTTGAAGAATGATGCTGAAAATCTGAAAAAGTATTATGCAAAGGTTTCTATGGATAGAATGTGTCCTATTTGTTTCTGCTCAGAAAAGACATTCCTTTATAAACAGCGTTTTAATAATAAGGCTATTTCCTTAATGGAGGAATATGATGTTGTAGTATGTAAAGATTGTGGGTTTGTATATGCTGATTATATTCCATCTCAGGGTGATTTTAATAAGTACTATGCAGAGATGTCAAAGTATGAGTTTGGCTACAATGATGGCGTTGTTTCAAATGACTATGTTGCTCATTTCACAAAAATTGCTCAATTCTTAACGCCGCATATCAGTTACGCTAATGCGAAAATACTTGATATAGGTTGTTCAACAGGTGCTTTATTATCCATACTAAAATCTTTTGGCTACTCTAATCTATTAGGAATTGATCCATCGGCATCCTGTGTTAAAACCGTTAAGAAACTGTATAATATCGAAGCCATAGCCAATACTATTTCGGATTTTCACTATGATGAGAAATTTGATGTAGTTATTTTATCGGCTGTCTTGGAACATTTGGTCGATTTCAGCAGTTCAATGCATAAAATCAGGTCGTTGTTAAAAGATCAGGGATTGCTATTTATAGAAGTTCCAGATGCAGAAAGATTTGATTCGTATATATTTACTCCTTTTCAACAATTTAGTTTTGAGCATATCAATTATTTTTCCCAATATTCTGTCAAAAATTTACTATCTAATTACTCTTTTGAAATAATAGACATGCAGAAGAGTGAAAATAGAATAAATCAGACGATAGATCCTGATATGTTTGTTTTATCACGGAAATTAGACAAGCATGTGCCTCAAATCAATAGAGATGCTATTTGTGAATCGAGGATAAGAAACTATATATCCCAAAGTTCGAAAGCAGATTCGGAAGTCAAGAAAATCATTCGAGACAAATTGTCAAATAAAGAGAAAATCATTGTATGGGGCATTGGGACTTTTACTCAAAGACTTATTGGTTCTGGTTTAGATCTTTCAAGAATACAATATTTTGTTGACTCAAATACGAGGTATAGTGGAAAAAAACTAAAAGGGAAGGAGATAAGGTCTCCTGGTGGTATTAGCGATGAAATTCCAATTTTAATATCAACGTATTCTTACCAAGAAGAAGTTGCTCATCAAATTAAAGAAGTTTTGAAATTGAACAATGAAATAATCAAGCTGTATGAATGATTATTGGGACAAAGAAGGGCCGAATATATTTAATAGGAGGGGATTAAAAAGTATCATGAACGATATTATTCAAGAAGATCTTAAAATGATTTGCGCCAGTAATCTAGATTGGGAACATTTCAAGAATAGCACTGTTTTGATTTCAGGTGCATATGGGATGTTGCCATCGTATATGGTATATACATTGTCGTATCTTAATCAGATATATCCAAGTTTGAATATTAAGATTATTGCTCTTTGTCGCAATTATGAAAAGGCAAAGAAGAGGTTCTGCGACATTTTGGACGATACGTTGTTTACCATAATGTGTGAAGATGTGACGAATAAAATAAAAATAAACGAAGATGTGCATTATATTATTCATGCGGCAAGTCCTGCAAGCTCGCAATTTTATGGAATAAATCCAATAGGAGTTATTTCCCCGAACGTTTTTGGTACGAGAAATTTGCTCGAATTAGCTAAGGAGAAAAAATCTAAAGGTTTTCTTTTTTTCAGTAGTGGAGAAGTCTGTGGAAATATAGACAAAAAGGTAATTGCTGAAGAGGATAGTGGTTATTTGGATCCAACGGATGTTAGAAATTGTTATGGTGAAAGCAAACGTATGGGAGAAAATATGTGCAAATGTTGGCAACATCAACATGGTGTGCCAACTGTAATAGTAAGACCGGAACACACATATGG
>CAZHBL010000141.1:0-7427 GCA_964530105.1 uncultured Pirellulales bacterium
GTCTCCATTATCTTTTTTTCAGTGCTGTAGGCTAAAAACAAATCGCGCAGATAAGCCAGATCCCTGCTATGGGACCAGCCGCTAAACTGATTGCCGCCAATGATCAGCCTGCCTATTTGAACGTTGCCGATCCTGCCTGTTGGAAACGCACTTGCAGACTTTTGGCGGTCCGGCACGGCCGAGCTTTTTGCTGCCGCTGCCGATGGAGCAACCTGGGGAAAACCAGATGCGGACGTGACCGCTACTGAGCTGATAAGAGATTTCTTAAAGAACTGCCGGCGGTTCAGATATCCTGCCATTTTAAAATCCTCTCGATTACTATTGAGCCTACGTTTGCAATTTCACATATTCGAATTGCCGACTTTATTCAATTAACATAATAGCCCTACCTCAAAATACCGACTGCAAAATCAGTAGTTGAAAAAGACTAAACACTGGGCTTTCATTCGAATCTTAACAGATTCAGACCTGTTTTTGAATCTAATTTTCTCTCAGCAGTTAGCCCATCGATCTCGATAATCGTAACTTCAAGAATTAAAAACGCCTTCGTCCCGTCGCGGGGACAGCCAACCATCACTTCATCCGCTTTCCCGATAGCTGTATGAATATGCAGCTTCGGCCGCCCATTGTCACAGTAGATGGTTCCTACGCCAAGCACTTCACCCGGCCCGGCAAACTTTTTGAATTCACCGACGACCACAGGTTCTTCCTGCTTTGGCCCGACAACAACATTTGCCTCTCTGAAGCCGCCCGTAATAAAAACCGCGGCTGATCTGATGTTTTCAACGGCTGCAATTTTGTGTATGCATTCGTAAAGGTCTTCACCTTCGAATAACCTTGCCGCTATTATTCTGCCCGTTTTGCCGACTGCATATTCCATATAGTAACCCCAGGAGCTGGTCTATGTTAACGACTTACTGATTTATCAACCGGCTGAAGCTCTACATAATTCGGCCACGACGTTTCTAAGTTCAATACCATTTAAAGGCGGTTTCAGCCGGTCATAATCCGTGTTAAAGTGTACGGCACCGTTTTTGTCAACGAGCACAATGTGGGGGATGCCCCGGACACCAAAACGCCCGGCAATTTTATTGTCCCAAACAAGACCGTCATAGTACTGCTGCCAGGTTATCCCCGTCTCCTGCATATATTTTTCCAACTGGGATTTATCTTTGTCGAGACTTATGCCTATGATTTCGAAACCCCGGTCATGATACTGCTTATAGGTCTCGACCAGGTCCGGCATGACCCTGCGGCAGGGCCCGCACCAGGTTGCCCAGAAGTCGATTAACACCACCTTGCCCCTGAGACTCGCCAGGTTGACTTGCCCGCCGCTGAGACTTGTAAATTCCAGTGGCGGAAACGTATGTCCTTCAGCGATGGTATTATCGTCCGGAGCGGGCTTGATTTCGGCCGCCGCCGGGATTTTCTCTTCTGTTTGTGCTGCTTTTGGGGCCGGCTGCTCTTTAGTAACTGTTGGTGGATTATCGCTCGTAGTATCCTTCTTCCTGCAACCTGCGGCGATACACAATGCTAATCCAAGTGAAAGCAAAAGAACGAAGGCTAAAATATAATTTCTTTTCATAATAGAACTCTCCATAATAAGGATTTTTAATGCAGTTTTCTTGTTGACTGAATTTTTCACAAATCTTCGATATTATAGCATGAAACCTCGTTCAGTAATCCTGTAAATAACCTCTGAATTCTGTCATTCCTCTCGATGGGTCTTGATAGGTGATTGGTTTCGGATCCAGCCACCCGACAATTCTGTCCTTAATCGAGTAGGCAAAAAAGTGATTACCGGCGGGATTATAATGGCCGATGAAGTACCGCTTGAAGTAGTCGTTGATGCTCAGGTTAAAATTCTTGAAATCTTCGACGTGCACAAGATTCATGTCGATGTAATTAATGTCGTTTTCGTTCAGGAAATCTACAATTTCCCGGTCATACCTGTTTTGCCCCTGCAGAAGTGGTCGTGTCACCCCATAGGGATCAAATATAATGACCATCAATTTCCTGTCGTTAGTACGAACAAATTCTCTCGCTTTTATCAGGATATATTTTGTGGCTTCAAAAGAATACTTGTTCAACAACTCAGTTACCGACGTACGCAAGCTATCGCCGTTTAAGTCTACCGGGCATTTCAGATGTTCGCTCAAAGTCTTCAACTTCTGAATAGCTATGTCGCTAATCTGATTGTTCTTATACAGATACATCTGCAGAGCTAAATCATCCCTGAGAGCTTCACACATCCAGTCAGGATCGGTCATTTTATACAGGGATTCCGGGGTGGGTAACAAGTTTTCCTTTTCCTCAAGCTTACCCGTCTCCAAATCGATTTCTATATTTGACCAGAAATTTCCATGAAACATTCTTCCTATGCCTTCTGTCCGATTTGTCTGTTGATTCCAGCCTTTTATTAACATATAGCGGCATCGCAACAGACTTCTGATATGGTCATCTCCCCATAGATAGAGAATAATATATTTCGCACCGTGATCGGTTTTTTCCTCTCGGACCATACGTCTATACGCCTGGTACACGCCAAGTCCACCCATTCCAAAATTCCTGACCGGCTCACCAAGATGAGCCGCCAAATATTCCTGCCATGTCTCGCCGTCGCTTACCTGGTGGCACTGAGTAAAACTGTCACCATAAGTGTTGATTCGGCATGGCCTGTCTTTGTACATAAATGAAGTTCGTGCTCCATTGGATTGGACGGTGGAGATTGTCGAACTACCATCCATCCCATCATGCGGCATGTAATTGCCTAAGACATATCCAATGTCCCGATCAAATTGGGCCCACGACATCTCATTTAAGAACACATCGATTTCTTTGCGGGTGGGCACGGTTTCTCTGATATACTCTTCGAACGATTTGGGCTGCTGTTTTTCAGGTTGTCCAAAGCCAACTGAACTTACCACAATAAGTAAGAACACGGTTCTCAGAATAACGGTTGGTTTCGCTTCCATAATTGCTCCTTTATCTTAGGTATCTCTTATATTAGACATCCCTGTAGATTTTCTTGAAAATCCGGTCTGGGTAGAGTATAGTACCCAAATAAAGTAAAAAGTAAAAAGGCAAAAGTAAAAAAGAGGACTGTTTTCGTGCCGTAGTGCGATTGGAAAGGGAGCAGAAAATGCCGATTGTGGATGGTCAGTATCAGGCGAAGATTTCGACGGTCTTTGCGAGCGTCAAGCAGGGCGTTGAAGAATTGAAGAAGAAAATCGAAAAATCCAGGAAGGTTCGGATCGGCAACGTTCCTGCCAAGCTGCTGAGAGAATTGCTGCCCCTGCTCAAAGGCAAGGACGTCAAAATTATCCTGCCGGGCAGTGAGCAGCCGACCGAAGAGCTTAGGGCCGTCGGCGAGGTGGCGATACAGAAGGCAAAGATATATTCGGATTTCAAAGGCGTCGAGGCGGACGAAGGCTCGATCTATTTTGCGGACGTAATGTTCTGCGTGACGTGGGCCAAGGACAAGATCCTGCAGATTAGCACGATGGAATACGATAAATGTGTCAAGTGTATGAAAGGAACTTTCGAGATGGGCTGGCGATATGCCCGGAAGGTCAAGTGAGATTTATTATATCAAGAATTAAGAAAGGTAGAAATGGCGACGTATAAGATTGCAGTAATGCCGGGGGATGGTACCGGGCCGGAAGTTACGGCCGAAGCGGTAAAGGTGTTGAAAGCAGCCGCGGGTAAATTTAATTTCAAGCTCGATCTGACCGAGTTCGACTTCGGCGGCGAGAGATATAAACGGACCGGCGAGACTCTCCCGGACAGCGGCGTTGAAGAGCTTCGCAAATTTGACTCGATTCTGTTAGGCGCGATCGGGCATCCGGACGTTGCTCCGGGAATCCTCGAAAAGGGCATTCTGCTGAAGGCCCGCTTCGAGCTGGACCAGTATATCAATCTTCGTCCGGTCAAGCTCTATCCGGGTGTTGAGACGCCGATCAAGGATAAAGGGCCTGATGATATCGACTTCGTCGTCGTTCGTGAGAATACCGGCGACCTTTATACCGGCACGGGCGGCTTTACAATGAGAGGGACGCCGCACGAAGTGGCAGTGCAATCGGCCGTTTATACCCGTTTTCAGGTGGACCGCTGTCTTAAATACGCATTCGAGTACGCACGCAAGCACGGCAAGAAAGCTCGTGGCAAAGGCAAAGAAAACACGCTTGCCCTGAGCGGCAAAACGAATGTCCTGACGTATGTTTACGACTTGTGGGAGCGGGCCTTTCACGAGATGGGCAAGGCCGAATATCCGGAGATTGTAAGGGAGTATTACCACGTCGATGCGACCTGCATGTGGTTCGTGAAGAACCCGGAATGGTTCGACGTGATTGTCACCGGCAATATGTTCGGCGATATTATCACCGATCTCGGCGCGATGGTGCAGGGCGGTATGGGCATAGCAGCCGGCGGAAATATCAATCCGGAAGGCGTCAGCATGTTCGAGCCTATCGGCGGAAGCGCGCCGAAATATACCGGCAAGGGCGTTATCAACCCGTTAGCGGCGATTTGTGCCGGGCAAATGATGCTGGAGACCCTTGGCGAGGAAGAAGCCGCCGAGAGCATCGAGGATGCCGTAAAATTCGCCACCGCCAATAAGCTCAAATCGATGCAGGCCGGCCGGATGGGATATTCAACCAGTGAAGTCGGAGACCTCGTCGCAACCAA
Source organism: uncultured Pirellulales bacterium (assembly GCA_964530105.1). Lineage (GTDB taxonomy): Bacteria > Planctomycetota > Phycisphaerae > Sedimentisphaerales > Anaerobacaceae > JAFGPJ01. Next base: position 4,687 of record CAZHBL010000141.1, read on the forward strand.
GGTCGCGGAGTGAATTGTCATCCTGAACAGAGTGAAGGATCTGGGCTGCGAATTTGAGAGATGTCTCATTCGGATCCCAGATGCTTCGGTTTTGCCTCAGTATGACAGACTGGGTTGCGTTGTGGCGAGGGCGTCTCGCCCTTGCGTCTCGTTCGTCGTGTGCACGTAAGAGCTTACCGAAGGGGCATAGTAGCACGGGCATCTTGCCCGTGATTGCGAATTCATGAGTGCTCAGGGCAGGCTCTACGACGAGCTGCGCAAACCTCGGACGATGACAAACAGGCCTGATATTTCCTGAAACCGTAACTCTATGCGTGACAATATGTTGCGTTTGCTCCCACATTTTTCTTCTTGATTCCACCTTGGCCCGCACTATAATGTTACCGCAGACAGGCAAGGTCGTAGCTCTGAAAGACCAGAAGGAGTTTTGATCATGAATTTGGATGCTGAAAGAGCCGGACAATCGACTCCGACAATGTGGACGCTGTGTAGTGCATCCCGAAACCGGGAATTTCACTCTCAGGGCGCCAATTCACAACATGCCCCGAGCGAGCATAGAATAATTCCTAATTCGAGATGTGACCCCATGCCTCCCCATGCCTCCCTCCCATTTGCCCCATTGTCAGGCAGAAGTGTAGAAAGGAAATGACGATGAGCATTCGAGATTGGGTATTCGGGCGGAAGAACGTCAAGCTAGCATCGGCGAGAGAGAAGGGCGCACAGCCAGTCGCGTCAAATGAGACGCCGAAGCCTGACCAGGAGCAGACAAGGAAGGATCCTTCTTCCCTGCTTGAATACTTAGATAGAAGCAACGGGACAGATGACCTTTATGAGATCCTGCGCACGCGATCAGTCGCTGAGCTAGAAGAACTCTGCAACACGTACCCGATTGAGAGCCTGCGCATAGACTGGCCTTCTGTTCAGAGTGACTTTAGAAACAATCAGAGATTCGAGCTGATCACGTTCTTGGCGCAGATACTCGTTCGATACGATGAGATACTCAAGATTAGTCCAGAGCGTCGACTCCCGAGCGCCTTGCCCGCCAAGAGTCTCGCAGAGATTCTTATGGCGAGATTGATGCCATTCATCGGTAGTCAGCAGCATGGTGAGGTGGCGCACAGCCTCAGAATCCGTCTTTACGATTTCGCCATGGCATTGATACAAGCCGGCAGAGATCGTGATGCACTTGCTTGTTTGCTGGCGTCGCGGCACTCAATCAAGGATGACCACGAATTCTGGATTTGTGCGTGCCGCTTCAACATTGCATTGACGAGCAAGAACCCGGAAGATGTAGAGACTGCGACTGAACATGCGAAGCAAATCGTCTCTGGAAGAATCAGAGTCTCGGATCAATATGTGCAAGGGGCAAAACAAATGCTTCTTTGTCTCAATGGGTAAGTACGTCAATGGGTATCGAAGTAGTTGCGCAGTAATTGAGAAACACTGTTTCTTTCGCAGACAGGTCACATGGAGAATACATCATGAGCATCTTCGGTCGTCTATTCGGTAATGCAAACACTACCCGACTTTCCGCCGAGGAGCGAAGGAAGGTATTTGTCGACTTCGTGGAGACACAGAAAGAACTGCGCCGACAGTTCATCGCCAACTTAGTTAACGATAATCTGGGGCCCGGCCGAGATCTCTACCAGCGCGCAGCGACATCATTTGTGAAACTCGGCGAGTCCGGAGACCTGGACAAAGCTGAGAAGGCAGCCGACAAAGCCGCTCTGAGTGCGGTCGCAAAACGACATCACATAAGTAAGTCGGGCGTATCGTCTATTGTCGCGGAGTTTGGCAGTAATGGGTAACTGCAAAAGCCAAAGGGCGCATTAACATGCGAAGTGCAACCGAACCGTTTCATCTGTGACGAGCTGACCGGTAGCACAGTGCCATTGGGGGATGAAAGGGGTCACATCTCGAATTGGGAATTATTTTGTTGACGGGGAGGCGGGGCGCGCGGTAGGGTGTCGGCATGGCACGGCTTTTGCGAATCGACCAGGAGGATACGTTTTACCACATGCTCAACCGTGGCAATGAGCAACGTGCGGCTGTCAGGATGCAAAGGACCGCAAAGGATCTCTTGCGAGCTGGGACGTCAATGATTCATCCAGTGTTTACATGGTTCGTCATACCTGATAAAATAAGATTATGGATAAGAAATCTGTAAGGCCGTAAGGCCGATTTGGCTGCTCGACAAGCGTTGTCGGCAACCTCATCGCAGAAAAAGTCAGCGAATAAGGAAAAAGTAAAGGCAAAAGGAAAAAAGGAGCAAAGTAGTGTGGCAAAGCCACCAGATATTGTTGCCAGAACCTTTCAGTTTGCTTTGAGAATAATCGAGTTGGCTAACCAGCTTGATGATGGCAGAGGATCGATAAGGGTGCTCGCAAAGCAAATACTGCGATCCGGTACTTCTATCGGTGCTAATATCGAAGAGGCTCAAGCTGCGGAAAGCAGAGCTGACTTTATACATAAATACAATATCGCTCCTAAGGAAGCACGTGAGACAAAATATTGGCTTAAATTGATAAGCGCTTCACAGTTTGCGAAAAAGACAAGCTTGGATTCTCTGATCAAGGAGTCGGATGAAATTTGTCGAATTATTGCCCAAATTGTAATCAATACTCGAAGAGAGAAATAGCAGCATCCGTTTTATTACTTTTACCTTTTTACTTTTTACTTTCTTACGATGCCTGCGAATCTGACACCGGAATATTTTAAGGCTGAGAAGTGGTATAAAAGCG
>CAZHBL010000141.1:7527-10322 GCA_964530105.1 uncultured Pirellulales bacterium
ATGCCTGCGAATCTGACACCGGAATATTTTAAGGCTGAGAAGTGGTATAAAAGCGCCGCGACGACCGATGAGAAAATCCTCGCGCTCGAGCGGATGCTGGCCGTGATGCCCAAGCACAAGGGCACGGACCACCTGAAGGCCGACCTGCGAAAGAAACTCAGCAAGTTAAAAGACGCCGGCACGCAAAAAAAGGGCGGCACACACGTGGATATATTTCACGTGCCTCGGGGCGGTGCGGGTCAGATAGTTCTATTGGGAACGCCGAACTGCGGCAAGAGTTCCATCGTCGCCGCCCTGACTAACGCGAAGGTCAACGTGGCGGATTTCCCTTTCGCAACGGGCGGACCGGCGCCGGGGATGGTGATGTTCGAGGACGTGCAGATTCAACTGGTCGATATGCCGCCGATTACCGCCGATTATATCGCGCCGGGCCAGGTTGGAACGTACCGCAACTGCGATTTGATAGCGATTGTCATCGACCTTTCCGGCGACGTGGCCGAGCAGCTCGGCGTCTGTACGGACTTTCTGGAATCGAAAAACCTGCTCATCGGCGCCGAAACTCCGGCCTCCGACGACCAGGGTAACGCGCTGGGCAAAAAGGCGTTCTGCATCTGCACGAAATCCGACATTGCCAAAGCCGGTGCGATTGAAGACTTAAAGCAGTTGTGTGAGCGCCCCCTGGAATTTATCGAGATTTCCGCCGTGGCAGACTCCGGGCTTGAAAAACTCCCTGCGAAGCTTTTCGAGCTGTTGGGGATTATCCGCGTTTACGCCAAGCCGCCCGGCAAGCCCGCGGACATGACCGAACCTTTCACTCTGCCCGTCGGCTCAACCGTCATGGACCTGGCCACCCATATCCATCGCCAGTTGGCCGAAAAATTGAAATTTGCAAGAATCTGGGGCACCGGCGTCTACGACGGCCAGAACGTCCAGCGAAACCACATCCTGAACGACAAAGACATTATTGAATTGCATTTCTCATAGTTTTTTGTCAAGGCATTATCAGCCAGTTTGTAGTAAGCGTTGATCATTTCATTACTTACGCACAAGATAACTGCAAAAAGTGGCTTCAAGTTAACCTTATAATGGCTTGAAGATTGTTTCAGGATTTTCAGAAGTCAACCTTCCATAGAATTCCAGTGCGTACCGATCTGTCATCCCAGCTATAAAATCGCAGATAGTCCTCATTTGATGTCGACGCTTACTGCATGCCTTATAAATTTTTCTGTAATCAGGTGGTAAAAGGAGATATCCTTTCTCAATCTTGTTAGACAACGTTTCAAATATTCTCTGAATGATTTCCTTACTCCTGTATGCTACTATCTGAATTTTAGGTGAGAGGATTTGAGACTCATAAACAAAGTGCTTCAATATCTCGACTTGTCTCTTCCTGTCTTCCTGGAGTTTCACTGTCGAAAGAGCAGGGATGATACGATTGATTTTATCTATTTCTACAGCTCCTACAAAAGCACCCACTAACGAGGAAGTCAGCTCTGTCCTGTCATAACCATTTTGAGCTACTGAGCGAGATATGTTCTTTGCATTTGTTATTGAAAAGAGGTGAAGTTCTTGTTTGGAGGGCTTCTTATAAAAGTCTTCATACATTCTATCAGGTAATTTGAAAATATCGAAAAAAACCCTCTCGGCTATCTCATCTCTAACATCCTCTTTTGAAACCATAACTCCCATGGCGGAACTCACTTTTTTAGCAACGTTCGTGAGGACTTCAGGAGCCGAGCAAAGCAAATCAATAGGCTCTAAGAATCCAGCTTTGAAGGAGTCTTCCAAATCATAAGTAGAATACGCAATATCCATAATCTGACATTCTATAGTCTTGAATCGGCCCAAATACTTTTTATCCCTGCAGACACTCTTTTTAATCCAACTAACAACATCTTTTTCAGATGCGTAATACCCCTTAATCGGTTTTGTTTGTCCCCTCCTGTTAGTCTGTGATACAATCTGCTTGTCATATTTGAGAATCGATGCTATGGATCTTGCTGTTACATTCAATCCTACTCTTTTATCATTCCCGAAAGAAGTAATGTCTACATCTTGACGACTATCAACACGATGTTTTTTTTCAATCCTCGTGATGAGCCTTAGCGTCTGAGCATTTCCCTCAAAGCCTCCATATTTGAGCATCATCTTATTTAGAATTTCTTCTCCAAAATGGCCAAAAGGAGGATGGCCGAGGTCATGTGCCAAACCTGCAAATTCAACAATATCCGGCTCAACCCAATATTTCTCTCCTCCTGATTTAAGATCATGATTTATTTTTATCGCGATTGACTTGGCTATTTGCGCCACTTCGAGAGAATGTGTTAACCTGTTTCGGAAAAAGTCGGATTCTTTTCCAGGAAATAATTGAGTCTTACCTTGAAGACGACGGAATGATGCGGAGTGAATCAGCCTCGCATAGTCCCTCCTCCATGAAGTTCTGTAGTTCTCTGGCAAGACAGGCTTGCCTGTTTCAATTTTTAGAGCACGCTCCTTGTCACTCTCTGAATAATACATGCGTGGTCACATGGTAAAAACAGTCCGACAAGCCCTTATTGTTTCTTCTTTCTTACAATCACCTCTCCCGACGAGTTAACTGAAATTGTGCAGGAATTTCGAATTTCTCTCGGAATGTAGGCTTCTTTAATGGCCTTCTTACGAGCTTCGCCAAGCGATTTGCTTGATAGATCCACTTTTGCCGTATTATTCACCATGCCAGTCTCCTTTCAATAGACTTCTTCAAACACTTCTGTAAAATTCATAAATATTTGTAAAATAACGTCTTATGGCGTTAT
>CAZHBL010000142.1:0-10320 GCA_964530105.1 uncultured Pirellulales bacterium
GCGTGCGGGAAAATGATGCCGTCACGGGCGCGGATGAGCAGGACGTCGAATTTATGCTCCCCCTCGACCACGATGTGCGGGATGGCAAAGCCCGGCTGGACGACTGTACCGCCCTCTGCCTCGCGATGGAGGAATTTTTCAAAAAGAACGTATTCATCGGTCCCTAATTTCTCGGCCAGAATCGTAGAGACTTTGCGGAAGATGTCTTCGGCACTTATTTCGCCTTCGATATCCAGAATTTGACATTCCCGGACGAGCCGGTCGAACCTGTCCTCGATAACATCATCCCGTTCCAGCAGAATATCGCGAAGCTCGTTTTCGAGAGTTACCGATTTGAGTGCTCTGTCGGTTACGCGTTCGACCACGTGCATAACCGCCGAAGCCCTGCTGACCCGTTTGTGGACATACAGCCAGAACCAGGCGGCGCTCAAACCGATAAAGCCGGCCGTTATCGATAACGGCACAAGCCCCATATCGACTATCAAAGCACCGTACGAGATTATCGCGATGACATTAATATAAGGATACAGCGGCGATTTGAACTTCGGCCGGTAGCTTTGTATCCTGCTCTCTCGCATGATTATTACACTGGCATTGACGAGAATGAAAAGGATGATCATTAAAGTCGAGGCCGTTTTCACCAGCAATTCAATTTCGAGAAAGACAATAGCGGCGATCATAAAGCCGCCGGTAAGAATGACACTTGTGTGGGGTGTTTTAAACTTCTCATTGACCCGGGCCAGTAACGGCGGTAATAGCTGGTCCCGGCTCATTGCCATCGGATAGCGAGAGGCCGCCAGGATTCCGCCGTTCGCCGTCGTAATAAAGGCGGCCACGGCGGCAAGACCGAGAATGGCAAAGCCCGCCGAACCCATGAACTTGCCGGCCGCCAGGGATATCGGCATCAGGCTTGCAGTAAGTTCCGGGCCGTCCACAAGGCCCACCGTCACGGCAATTACGGCGATATAAAACAAGGCAACGACGGCCCAGGCCAAAACCATTCCTAACGGCAGATTCCGGCCGGGATTCTTCACCTCTTCTGCAATACTGGCGACCTTAGTCAGTCCGCCGAAACTCACAAAGACCAATCCGGCAGTCGCAAAAACATTGAACCAGCCCTTGTCGAGAAATCCTTTGAAACGGACGGCTTCAACCTTTCCCGTACCGAAAATCACAAAAAAGGCAAGCAGCAACAGCAATATTCCTACAAGCCAAACCTGAAATCTGCTCGTGTGTTTGACGCTGACAATATTCATTGTGGTAAAAACCAGACAGCACACAACGGCGGCAGTTTTCAGATGCCACTGGCTGAGCTGCGTACCAAAGACCTCCTGAAGAACAATCTCAACCAGAACAGCCATACCGACGACAGCAAAAGCGCTCTTCAAAGCCACGGCAAACCAATTTGCCAGGCCGCCGAACAATCCCCAGATAGGACCCAGGCTTCGTTCTACGTAGAAATACGCTCCGCCGGCCCGCGGCATCGCAGCGGCTAATTCGGCCTGACTAAGAACACTGGGAAGAATTACAAGCGATGCGAAAAGATAAGACAATATGATGGCGGGTCCTGCTTTTGCGTATGCGATGGCCGGCAGGACAAACAGGCCGGAGCTAATCATCGCCCCGGCCGCTATGGCGAAAACATCAAGGCAGCCGAGTTGTTTTTTCAACTGAGCCAAATTAAAACTTCCCAAATAAACCGATACTTATACAACTCTCGATTCTCCCCTGTACTCGTACTTAGCTTGATACATCACAGCTTCTGATTTGAAGCCATACAATAATTCAAATCCTTCCCGGCGTCAAAACAAAACAACGGAAAGAAAATCGCCCCTTCATATATCACAAGCGCATGAAAAAAGCCGGGCACATAAATCCGGCATTTTCTCATAATTCGTGACTCGACCAGTGATTCACGTATCACCGTACGGCGTATATTCTTAGTTTTCCAATAATCAGGGTTCGGGCAGCGGGATGTGCTCGAGTTCTATCGGGATCCTGTAGTGTGCAGGACCGACTGCTATTCGATAATCAATTGTGTCTATTGTGCAGTCATTACCGTCTATCGTGCGACTGAAGAATCCGTTCCCACCGGCTTGTTCGGGCAGAGAATGCGGCCCTATAGCTCTATCCTCACGCTTTGCTGGCATATCAGGTCCGGTTAATCGTCTCTCTACCAAAATTCCATCTGGCAGTGGGCAATAGACGTTCAGAAGGCCCGGATTAATCTGTGCCTTCGAGCGCTCGTTGATTTTATATCTATATTTGAATCCATCGTGCCAGGCCCTGGCTACCTGGATTTCCAGGTCCGAGGTAAGACGCACCCATCTATTACTGGGTTTGAACGGCACCTCAACATGCTTTGAGGACTCGGCGGTAAGCGCATGGAAACACCCTTTGATACTTCTGATTTCTCCTTTATCCTGTCGAAGCAATCCGGGATCGAGCTGTATTAACATGCGAACGGGTTGTAATACCGAGTCTCGCTTAGGCAAATTACGTGCCCGAAGCGGCAGTCCCAAAGCTAACCGTGCCCTTCCCTCCCAAAAGAACAGACTTGATGGTTGAATATGACTCGGTGTATAGTGCAGGGTACTATAGTACATTCGATTTGAGCGAGGTTGTGTTTTGCTTATATCAGTATTTCTGCCCTTATCGTCTGTTATCCGTTCAATAACTGGTATCTCACATGTGCCAATAATCAGCTTGGGATCGAGTATCCTGGCCTCGCAACGAACTGATAATTTCTCCGATACCCTTTGACTCCGGCTTTTTCCAGAACCCACCGGATTATAAAGAATCTTTCTATAGATGATGGAACTCCAATTGACCTCGAAACAATCGGCGACCTCCTTATTGAACTGTGGTTTTACCTGCTCGGGCATCCGTTGTGCCCTGCTTCTGGTACTTCTGCGTGCTATAGTTTGCATCTGCCGCCCGACAAGTGCCGGTTTTAGTCGATTCGAATTACTTATCTGGGACGGCACCGGCTCATTAAGGGCTGAAAGAGGGATTCGTTCAATTTCAAATGGTATCTTCTGATGAGCCGGATTGACCGCTATAATATAGCGAATTTTCTCGGCCCTGCCGATCCCGGCGCCTTCTCCTCCAATTCGACCGGTTGAATATCCGCCGCCGGCGCCTGTCGCACTTGTTTTTGCGATGAATTGCCGGTCTACTATGAGCCGGCTCGGCAAATAATCTCCAATCTGCACACGAGACAGATCGGTCACCTTTTCAGGGCGCTGCTCGATGTCAAACAGGTACCGCGAAGCTTCATTCCGCGTCTTGCGTACTCTGATTTCCACATCTGGTGTCAGACGCACCCACTTATCGCTCGGTTTGAACGGCAGCTCCACATACTCAAGCGAATCGGCGGTAAGTGCATAGAAATAGCCTTTGAGCCCGATTTCGCCGCTTATCCGTTCGCGCAAGCCGGCATCAAGCCTAACCCGTAAAGTTGCGAGTTCCGGCCCGCCGGGTCCTTCTGACGGCATGAAACCTCCGTCAAAACGCGGAATATGGACATACATCAAACTTGATCCCGACGAAAAAGGCCCGGATTCGATATTATTGCCCCAGCTGTCTGTAATTTGTTCGATTACGGCATCGGGGCACGTGCTCAGGATTAGTCCGGAATATAGTGTCCCGACATCAAACGAAAGTGAAAGATCTTCCGCCTTTGGCTGACCTTGCTTATTTGAAGTTAGTGCCGGATTGTATAGCGTCTTTTCATATTCAATCGAACGCCAGCGAACATTGATACTCTCGGCAACCTTCTTGTTGAATCGTGAACCTTCAATATTCGAGGTGTTGGCCGTTCGATTTACATTAGCAGTCTGGGACAGAGTTTGTACGGAAAAGGCCGCTATCGAGAGGCATACGACCGAAACAAAGATTATTCTTCGCTTTGCCATAACAATCTCCCTTCAAAAAATAATCGGTACGTCTTTTAGGCCGGAATGAACATCTGCTTTCCATAAATAAGACGCTCGCCACGAGAGAATGTTCTTTTAAAAATCGAAAAAAACTGTCAAATTAATGAAAAATCTTCTCTGCAGCGAATATGAAAATCAGTCCAGCAAACCCATCAGCACCAATCTTGCCTGCTGGCGGAAATCCAGCACCTCTCGAAGCTGTCGCTGCGCTGCGATCCATTGCCTTCTGGCCTTTTCCCTGGCAGTGCGCAGAGCATCGAGTTTTTGGCTGACTTGCTCCGGCGTCGCTTGTGGGTCATACAGCAGCTTTTGAATCTCTTCACAGAGTATTTCACCGTCGGACATCGGGCCGTCGAAATCCTGCCGGCCGGTGGAGTTGGGAACCATTGCTCCCTGTCCATTTGCCCCTGCCTGAAATTGGAAGCCGTCAGCGAAACCACTGCTGAAACCCTGGGCGCCTCCCGGGCCAGTGCTGAAGCTGGAGAAGTTGCTCTTGAAAGGTGGTTTAGTCCCGATGAACGCCTGCTCTCTGTAATGCTTGACTTTCTTCAATCTCGGCTCTATGATTTTCCACTGCTCGTCGTTGGCGCCGAGGGCCTGCCGCATCGCGATGGCTTCCTGTTCTTCCATCGCTTTGCGCTGCTCTTCGGCGAGCTGCTGGAAATACTTCGTCTTTTCTTCCGGGCTCATTTTCTGCATTCGCTCGAAGTCGGGCTGACCCGGCATTCTCGGCGGTCTCATATTGCGTGACTGCATAGAGCCGGAACCGCCTGAGAATCCGCTCGATCTTGTGCCCTGTGACATAAGCTGCTGAGCAAATACTCCGAGTGAAAGACATATTACCAAACCGAGAATCATTTTTCGCTTCGACATGACAAGCTCCTTAATTCTAAGTTCCAATTTATTGAGATTTAATCCCTCTGCACGCACTACATGGTTCTTATCTGCCAGGTTCCGTCAGGGCAGGCAAGGGCATATTCAGCAATGAGATTTCTGTTGTGGGCCATAGTTTTGAGACGTCAATGACCTGGCCTGATTCGTCGATGACCTTGCCGTCCTTCCAGGTGGCCTTGACTCTGACAGAATTGGGGAGGGTAATGCTCACACGCGTTGCATTGTTGAGTTCAGAGTCATTGGCGGGGTGCACCAGCGGATTGTCAAACGAGCCCAGCTTGTCATGATCCGGATTCAATGTAATCTTAGTGCGTTTGAAGCGATCGCGCTGACTGCGAAAGAACATGCCACTGGCGTACGTGATTTCGTCTTCTGACTCTACGGGCATCCAGACGCCGTCCACCTGCTCAAACCGAGTGATTAACACTGATGCTGTCGACCGATCGCCTCTGGGAATCACGTTCTCTTGTTCTTTTTGTCCGCCCACGGCCTTTCTGGTTATCTTGGCGGCGTTGTAGCCATGGGCGGGATCCAGCCAGACCGAATAGCAGCCGTACTGTGTGTCTGCGTCGATCACATGGCAAGGAGATCCATTAACTTTCTCGGTTGTCGGACGCACCGAAATACGATTCGCCCCACGAAGCACGGCATCCAGCCGCTTTTCTGACCCCAGGAACCCGTGAATGCCCGAGTAACTGGACATATTTATGACTCCCTTCTCACTGCGCGCAGGTTGAAGAGCGGCAGTCCCTTTTACTCGAGTGTCGTTGACGGCTGTGGAATGAGCGTAAAGCTTCCCGTCGGCGTCAATGCGAAGATGATAGCGAGGGGTACTTTCAGGAAGATCTCTCAGTCTTGAACTGAAATCTCCCCAATAGTAGTCCTGTAAATAGATACGCCGGCCGTCCGAGCGAATTTGTCCTCGTGCAAACCTCTTGCTCGCCACGGCTTTGGGTTGACCGGGCATCCTGTTCTTGTAATCACAGACTTCTTCGTAGGATTCGACGAAGCTCTGTGTCGCATCCAATGCCTGGATGTATTTTTGCAGGAGTGCTGGTAGAGATGCAGCCTGAGAGGCAGATTGACCGGTAGCCGCGGATCCAACACAAGCAGTGCCCGAGATCCAGCCCATATACATTAAGAAGATTATCACACTCATTGGTTTCTGGTTTTGCATGTGCAAGCTCCTTTCCCTGACAATCAGTACGTGAAAATCTGCACCTTTTGGCGGAATTGTTCGTAATCCAGCTCGCCTTTGGCGAAGGCGTCTATATCAGACTTTTTCGCGCGGATCGTCAGGACTGTGGCTGGCGAAACGCCCATTTCGCCGGGGCTGCTCATACCACCCATACCGCCGCCCATCATTCCGCCACCCATACCGCCACCCATACCGCCACCCATCATGCCGCCACCCATGCCGCCACCCATGCCGCCACCCATCATTCCGCCGCCGCCGTAACTGCTGGAACCACCCATGCGGCCTGATGAGGTTCCGCCGTATGATGCGCCTCCGGACATTCCCATGCCTCCCATCATGAAACCTCCGCCGCCATAGACCCAGCGGGCTTGCCGGCCTCCTCCGATGACCGTGAGAATGACCAATTCATCGTCTTGCACGCCTCTAACGTTTGCGGCGTGTTTTAGCGTCGTGATCAGGTCACGTTTCAGCTCTTCGACCATCTGGCTGTTATATTCTTCCGCCGAGTTGGATCCTCTTGAGCTGCGGGGGTCTCCGGGCGAAAACACCTGCTGTTTTGCCCGCTGCCAGGTTGAATCGACATTCTCGGCGGATTGCTCTGCCCCCTGCCCTTGCGGTTTCGGCGGAGGCGAGAATGCAAAGTTCACCTCCATCGAGAATAGCACGCCGTAGCCCTGTAGATAGATCGCTTCGGTCGTGCGATTGTCCCTGCCGAAGAAATCGCCGAAATCGGTAAAAGCGCCCTGGACCCGGCGGGTCTCCTTGAATCGCTCGTCAAGGATGTGTGACATGACCTGCATATCTTCGATTATTTCCGCAAGGTCTTGAGCTTTGACCTCGGCGGCGGGGACCACCAGTACCTTCCGGTCGGTCGTGGGTGCGATTGTCGGCCGATATCCTGCCGGCATGGGATTCCACCGACCGCTTTCAAACTGCCATACCACCTGCGATTGCTGCTCAACGGCATAGTTCTGGTTTTTCTGATCTTTCATGACACTGGTGTAGCTCAACTGTGGAGGATTGAAGGTATAACCTTCCTTTACGGGCTTTACTGTACCTGCCCAGCCATAATCTACAAAGCAGGTATAATAACCATTCTCGTCCGTAACAGGATTACCCGGCAGACCTTGCATAACAACGCCAGATAGAACAGGATTACGTGATGGACCCAGCAACGCAAAGGGGGGTCTTCCGACCTGACCTGATATTTTATAGGTAATGATATCAACTGCGTAATTTTCGTTGGTCTGATCGGAAATAACATTACGGAATATCTTGTTGGCTGGTCGGAACAAGTAACCTTCTTTTATGGGTGTTACCGTGCCGCTCCAGCCATACTCAACAATAGCACTGTAATCACCACTCTGATCAGTAACAGGATCATCCGGCAGCCCTTTCATTGTCACGCCGCTCATTCCTACACTGCCGGAGATTGTGAACGTTTGTATTTTTCCTTCGGATTTTGCTTGATCCATAGCAGGGCTTAGTGTCGCCAAGCTTAAAACGATAAGCATAATAATTGTTCGATTTAAGTATCTCATTTTCTTATCCTTTCATTTTAAGGTTTAATTTTCAGATTTATTCGGTGTCGGGCCTGTTAGTTCAGCACCTGCTAGATTGTTCCTTTGGCTGGCAAGTGTCACCAGACTGTCTCCAAACCGGGAGCCCATATAGTCGAAAGCCGCCGCCACGCGCTGGCGTTCCTTAATGCGTGCAACTTCGATCATCCGAGCAAATTCCACCAAGCGCTGGTCCATTAAATCACCGACCGTTGTTAATGTCTGCCCGGCGTATGTTTCCATGTCACGATGTACCTGTTGAGCAAGTTCCTGCTTGAGCATATTACGTTCGGCTGCCAGGGCCAACTGCAGACGGCTCTCAAACTCATCATGCAATTGCCGCCGGATAGCCGGTTCGAGCGAAGATTTCAGCGAGCTTTCCAGAGCGGCCTGAAGTTCCTGCATGTTTACTGGCTCAGGTGCAGAGAGCCGTCCGCCGATAAATCCGGCACCAACCATCAGTACCGCCGCGGCAGCAAGCTTCATTAACCCACTCATCAACGATGGTGGGGCGAGCCCCACCCTACGCCCTTCGTTATTCATAAGAGTGTCCCTGACCCGCTGCATGGCATGATCGGTAGTTTCCTTAGTCGGCTCGACCTGTGAGAGATTGTTCAAGCGATTAAGAATTTCGTTCTCATCGATTTTAGACATTATGTATCTCCTTTTTGGAAGATTTATGTTCATTGGATCCGAGGACATCCCGAAGGTTACGTATGGCCCTTGAGCACAAGGCCCGGACCTGGTGGGATGTCTTGCCCAATTGTTCCGCGATATTATCGTAAGATTCCTGCTGGAGGTAACGCATGACAAGCACTTCGCGTGATGCCTTCTTAAGCCGGCCGACCGCATCCAGCGTTTGCTGTATTTCTTCAGAGTGGACGAGCTTTCCGAGCGGCGAATCGTCATTCGAGGCCGGCTCGGCTACCTGTCCAAGCGGCAAGGTGGTTTGCTTTTGGCTGCGCCGCCAGTCAAAGGCCAGATTAATCGCCGCCCTGCGTGCGTAAGCTTCTAAGTTGGCAGCGTTGCCGGTGCCTCTTGATTTATTAAGTTTTATGAACAATTCCTGCATAAGCTCCTCAGCGACTTCTTCGCGCAGTGTCAGCCTGGTCAAAAGCGCGTACAAATCCGCTCCCGATTTATCCAACAACTCCAAAAGCTCTTTCTGCCGGCTTCTCAAATAAACTCCTGTTTATCGGATTCTCACACTTCACCATTATAGACGAAAAAGACCGCCCCGGCGCAACTTCTTATTTGGGGGAATTTTCATCTTCGATTACATTACCGCGCAAAAAAAAACCGGCCCCCGCCTTTTATCGTCAGGGACCGGTTTTTATCTGGTCATAAAGTAATCAGGTTACTTGGCTACTTTGAATTCGCATTGAAGGGTTTCGTGTTTGTCCAGGCCCTTGTGTCGGGAGCGAAGCACGAAGCCGTCTTTTGTCTTTTCGTATTCGAAATCCTTGCCGCTGAACAAGTCCTTCGGCGAACCGGCGGGCAGGCTGTCCGGCAAGCGGCCGGTCTTGGCCTTGATGATGTAAATGTCGATGGCCGCCTTAAGGGCGTTGAAAAAGGTCATCCTCTTTGTTCTAAGGGTGCAAATTCTGGCGGTGGCCGGCATCAGCATGTCGGTCAGGATTGCCGCGGGATTCTCTTTTGCGTCCTTCTGTATCCGATCGTTCAGTTCCTTGAGCCGTTTGTGAGCCTCCGGATACGGCAAATCGAGCGCGGCTATTGCATCGGTCGTGACGTTCGCATAATAGTCCCTGTTGTCCTTGAAGAACTTGTCGTCTCCCTTTCGGGCCTTTTCCACGGCGTCGGCGGTGGCCTCGTCTTTCAGGATGTTGTCGCCCATGCTCTTCAGGAGCGCGTCGATCTTCTCCTTTCGTATTTCATGCAGGGCAATTTCCTTCTCTCTGTTCATCGCTCTCTTCATCGAGGTGACATTGGCCGATGCACCCATAATCTGGCTTCTTAGCCACATCAGCGTTTCCAGGTCGGCCGGCATTGCCGAAAGGAAGTCTTCGATACGTTCGTTTGCCAGGTTGTTGAGCGCTATACCCACCAGGTAGGATATGAGCAAATCGTCGCCTACGTGTCGGGCCATCTTGTGAAAGGTCAGGCATTTGTTCAAGGCCGCTTTGTGCTGGCCGTTCTGCGAGAGCATTTGTGCGTCGTCGTTAAGAAGGAAGGCCATCCGCCTTATCTTGCCGAGCTCCGGCAGCAGCAAACCGAAACCCTCTGACTCGTCGTGGCCCCAATCACAGTTCGGTATCTCTGCCGCTGTTTCGAGCAACTCTATAGCCCGCCGATTCTCTTCGATATACTGTTTTATCTGGTCGTTGGATTTGATTTTGCCCCCCCTCAAATCAGACATCATCTCCTTGACTTCCTCGCTCGGCTCCTTCATTACAAGAAAGGCCCTGTAGTAAAGAACGGCCGCATTGTCGGGCGGATATGCAATGGCCGGTGAAATTGATGTGAGCAACATTAACGAAATACACGTTAAGATTAAGCTCTTCTGGTTTACTGTTTTCATAGTTTCTTCCTTTGAAGGTTATACACCGTTAGATTCTGCAAGTAGTTCGTGAATCGACACTGTGGCCGACTGAGAGCCCAGCATCTCGAAGGCCTTGCTGGTTTGCTCGTCCACCGCCTCGATTCCACCGCGACGATAGGCGATGTTGAGCGATATCATAGTTAACATTTCAGCCGGGGATTTTGCTGTACC
>CAZHBL010000143.1:0-5962 GCA_964530105.1 uncultured Pirellulales bacterium
TCGAAGGCTTCATGGACCACAAAACCGCGTGAAACAAAAGATAGGCAAGATAGGCAAAAGCCGATAGAGAACAGTATTAAGCCCCGCAATTCATCGCGGGGGTTTTTTCATGGCAAGTCGTCATTGCGAGGCCCGTAGGGCCGCGGCAATCTCCACCCATACGGTCATTTCGACCGGAGCGAAGCGTAGTATCGTGGAGTGGAGAAATCTATTGAAATGCTGAGCTACCAATCCGGTTTCTTCCTTGCGCGTATCAACAAATATCGGCGTTTAGCCCGTGAGATAGGCAAAGCCGGTATCTCACGGGCTAAATCAGTGGTTAATTGTTCTGTTTTTATGTTAAAATAGGCAAAATACAAGCGAAATTTCGACCAAAAGCGATGATAGTTGGAAGTAAAAATAAAAAAGTTTAAATATTTTATTATTCCATACCGCACAAGGACTTACGCCAATAATGCCGTCTACATTTTTGTAGATTTTCGCATCAAACGCGCATGTCGCTCCAATTATAGAGGGCCTTCTTTCGGCCGGGGCTGAAAGAAGGAAACTCGAAATACGAATATCGAAACCTGTCCTGAGCGCAGTCGAATGGATCCTAAACAAGCACGAATGATAGAAATACAAAATTCAAAACGACAAGCTTAAGCCGAAGGCTGAACTGTTTCGAACATTTGAAATTCGAATTTCGGATTTCTCCTGATTTATCAGGAGCCTGGGGGGAGAAAACTATCAAGGTCGTTCTGAACATTCCGGGCTGGCTGGAGAGACCTTTGCTTTGGCTGGTGCTTTTATATCGGCGTCTGCGGTACGGCTACACTTTCAGGAAAATCCCGCTGTCGCGTGGAAAATTCGCCATCGTCGATCCCGAAGATTACGACTGGCTGCGGGCCTACAAATGGCACGCGCAAAAAGGCCCGCGCACCTGGTACGCCGTACACTCGCTGACGAACGGAAAAAAGGAAAAGAGAAAAAATCTCCAGATGCACAGTCTTCTCGTCGATATTCCCCCCGGCATGTTCTGCGACCACATCAACCATAACGGCCTGGACAATCGAAAGGCGAACCTGCGACCCGTAACGCACACACAGAACGTCTGGAACAGGAGGAAGTTCAAACCTCACTCACGCTCGAAATACAAGGGCGTCGACTGGGCGAACGATATGAAGCGATGGCGCGCACGCATCCGCGTCAACGGCAAAAGAATCTACCTCGGCTCCTTTACCAGCGAAATCGACGCCGCCAAAGCATACGACAAAGCCGCAATAAAGTATCACGGCGAATTCGCGTCATTGAACTTCCCAGACTCACCACGAAGGAAAAAAAGTCAATTTATGCCATAGGTATAGTAAATAATAAATAATCAATGACAAAGGCCGCGGATACCTATGGCACAAGTTTCGTGGATTTACCCCATGAGATGAAGGCCCCGCCTATCTCACGGGGTGAACGCGGAAAAAATCATAATTCATAAATAATAAATCATAAATCGGATTCTTCCCACCAAAGCCTCGGATAGTCCTGGCCTTCGAGAATCCACCAGATGTCCTCTGTGCCGTTGGCCGTCTCGTCCATGAAGTCCCAGCCGGCATCGAGAAATGTGGCGGCTGTCTGCATTTCGGCTGTGTTCTTGCCAGTACCGCCAGCACTTGTAGTTTTGCCTGATGTCTGGATGTCCCAGAAACTTAAGGTGATGCTTCCTTTGTAATTATTCCCCACTAAGCCTCCTACATATGAGGTTCCTATGACTGCGCCGGTGCTATAACATTGAGCAACAGAACCTGACGTGTTAGACCCTACCAGCCCGCCAATATAGTCACCGCCGTGAACAATAGCGGTTGTATAGCAGCAGTTGATCGCATTACTATGATTGTTCCCAATAAGACCACCGACTCCCCTATAGCCGCTGACGCTCCCTGTGCTATAGCATTGGGTCACATCACCATGATTTGATCCCACCAGCTCACCAACAAATTCGTTACCTCTGACCGTTCCCATGATATAACACCGCGTCACATTACCATAATTCCTACCGACTAATGCACCAACAAAATTATCTACGCCAGTAGTATTGACATGCAAAATTCCCAAGTCCATGACCTCTGCACCATAATATAAGCAACCAAACAGGCCCAAATATCCACCTCCTCTGATAGACAGATTCAATATCGTGTGATTGTTACCGTCAAACGTGCCCGCAAACCATGGAACCACCGAAACATTCCAGATAATATTAGAAAGATCAATTGATTCTGCCAAGCGATAGTGAGCATAGGGATCATAGTAAACAATCGCACCTAACTCCAAAGCATTTGAAATCAGGTATGGGTCGCTAAGTGTACCTGTTCCCTGAAGCTTAGGCGGGGTATATCCTTCAAAGATAGATAGGATTGCATACCCACCTTCGATTGGCATTTGCCACGTTTCGTTTGTTCCATTCTCTATCTCACCGACAAAATCCCATCCCTCATCCACGTAAGTCTGTATGCTCTGCATCTCGGCCGTAGTCTTGCCTGTTCCGCCATAACTTGTAGATTGGCCTGAGGTCTGTATATTCCAGAAAGACTTGGTAACAATACCTAATCCGCCACGTCCTACCAATCCCCCTACATACAAATCTCCGACCACCATTCCAGTACTGTAGCAATTATTAACACTTCCATCATTCCATCCTACTAGCCCACCGAAACGAACGCTATCTGATTTTCCACTGACCATACCAATGCTATAGCAGTTACTAATACTTCCATAAAGATTGTGACCTACAAGCCCACCAACATCATTACTATGCGATTCGCCGCTGACCATTCCTGCATTATAGGAAAGTGTCACATCACCGTAGAAGTTCTTTCCTATTAACCCGCCGACATACCAGCTCTGTGATTTGCCGATAACCATTCCTATGTTATAGCACTGGGTCACAATACCATACCCGTTATACCCCACCAGACCACCGACACAAAAATTGCCACTGACCGTACCAGTGCTGTAGCAGTGAATAACAGCACCATCATACGAATTGCATCCTATCAACCCGCCTACTTCTAATCCGGCTGTTATCGCTCCTGTGCTGTAGCAATGGATTAGAATACCATAGTTATAGCCTACTAATCCACCGACATCAATGGAGCCTTTGGAGCCTTTAACAGGAATAGTACTGTAACAGTTACTAACATTACCATGGTTATATCCCACAAGGCCACCAATAGAAGATCCTCCGACTTCCATCATCGTACCAGTGCTGTAGCATTGGTTTATATAACCGAAGTTGTAACCCACCAGCCCACCAATATAGCTACCTGAGCTGTTTATGTTCACATCAATCAACGCAAGATTACTGACATTGGCATCGGATGCCAATTCCCCAAAGAGGCCCAAAAAATCGCTACCCACAATAGTCAGATGTGAGATTGTATGACTATTTCCATCAAAGACACCACTGAAAACGTTTCCTTCAAACGAATTATTTAAATCGTTAATATCCGGGGCAATAACCGCTCTGACAAAGACCTTTCGGCCGGGCAGGTTTGGGTCCAGGTCGATGTTGTCGGTCAGGATGAAGTTCTTGCCGTAATCTTCAGGAGTCTCGCCGAGCAGCATCAGGTCTTCTGCCGTGGCTATTCTGTACGGGTCGTTAGGCTCTCCGGTTCCGCCGCTGTATTGGGCGTATGCAGGCAAGTTTAGAGAGAAGATTGTGATTGTAAAAAGGATTGTCCCCCAAACTCTTGAAATTCTTGCCGAAGTCATGTGATGACCTCCTCCGGCCCATCCCTGGCCGACAGAAAAAACGCCTGGTATTGAAGTTTCTTTCAAGAACGTAACGGATTGACATGACAGGGATGAGCACGCAATCTCAATCGTTAGATAATATACCAGAATCCGCTTACGAAAGTCAATCGAAAAATTGTGTTCATTTTAGGAGCACTAACTGCGGAAATTTCTGCTATTTTTCATGATTCCAGACACCTTTTCCAGCCTGATGGCGTCAATTCGGCAACTCGGCTGGCTGGGTGGGTACTGACACGATCCAGTACATTTACTCCACCTCTTTGGTGACTACCTGCAGGATTTCTTTTTCCCGGCGTTGCAGCAGTTCGCCGAGAGGGCCGAGGCTGAGCCGGTAAAAGAAGGCCAGCAGTGCTAACAGCACCGCCGAGAATAAGAGGTTCACCGGTGCGGCCGGCAGCCAGCCGACGCTCGAGAAGAGCAGTCCTATTGCCGGCGGAAAAAATATCGGGGCCATAATCATCGGAAAGAATATGCGCGACAACAAAATCAGGATGGTCGTCTTCGTGGAAGATTTCGTCGGTTTGAGTGACCCGGGAGCAATGCGGTAAGGAACGAGAATGGATATCAGGTTGCCTACCATGCTGAGCATCAGGAATGCCGCCAGCAACTGCAGGCCGGCGGCGATAAAGATAACGAACGAGATGCTCATCACGACCTTGACGAATACGAGAAGAATAGCTCCGATTCCCACTGCGATCGGCAAAAAGGCAAGGTTCTTCCCCAGCAGGATTTGTTTCCGCGGCGTCGGCAAAAGGACGAGCTGTCGAAAACCTCCCCGGTCGAAGCCGAACAGGTTGTACATAAGCTGGCTTAAACCAAGGGACATAAACACAACCGCGCCTGTAGCGATGAACGGCCTTAAATTATCGCCTATGTTCGCCGAACGCCGTACGAAAATCATCGTCCCGAAAATCAGAAGCATGATGAAATTAGTTCCCAGCATCATTTTCACTTCGGGCCCCCGCGTCAGGCAGCGAAAGAAGGCCAGTGCCGATGCCGCGGCCTCTTCATGAACGCCGGGCAGTTGTCTCTCAATGAAGTTACTGCCTTTACGGGCGAGCTTTTCGGCTTTCGGTTTTCGTTTAGATCTCCTGCCGACCGTTTGTCCCTGGTAGAAACGAACGGTCGATCGGTAGGCCCGCCTTAAACCCAGTCCGCCCAGAAGGAATCCGCCGGCTGCTCCCAAAACCGCGGGCCAGACATTTCCCGTGGCCAGTGACATCGCACCGTTGCCCACCCATAAAAAAGGCACCGCTTTATGCGCCAACAAAAGCCCATCGGGAAGGATAATCTTGTCGCGGCCTCGGGGGCGGGTTGGCGATTGTTGTTCCGTCTGCACCGATTCGGTGGTTTTGGGTCTGTGGCGTTCACGATCATGCGAGAGGTTTCCAAGGATATACGGAAGCTGGCTCAGCAGGATGAATGCAAATGTAACCCCGGCAATGATCGTACGGCGTCGCCTCTTGTTCATCATCAGCGTAACCAGCCATCCTCGCAGGCAATAGGTCCACGCCGTAATCATGAAGACCGCGCCGAGCACCAGCGGGAACATCAGAATCATAAATCCTCTGCCGCCCAGGATAAGCCCCAGAGACAGGCCCAGCATTCCCGGTAAAAACAGAATGATACTCGTAGTCAGATGCGAGGCAAGATAGTTAATCACAAAAACATTTCGCAGCGATATAGGCAGATGCAGCAGCCGGTTGATGTCGATCATTTCAGAACGCTGTATCTCCGAGACAATCCCGGCAAGCCATAGGAATAGGAACACTCCGAAAATCAAATCCCACACGACAAGCATGACCGTCGGCGATGCTTTTGACAAGGCAAATGTGCCCGCCAGCAGACCGGCAATGCCCCCGGCAAAGCTTAAGCCCAATCCAATTACGGCAATAATTATAGTCAGCACGGCGTTCAACTGCCCGCCGCGAGACCATTGATTTCGCGTCAGACGCCACCGCAGCCAGATGATTGTGCGAAGTTGGCTCCAGTTCATCTAATCCTCCAGCCAGCTCAGCTTCTGCCGCTCGACGTGATCGCTGCCGACCGCCTCTAAGAACCTTTCCTCCAGCGAGCCGGCGGCACGGATTTCGTCCATCGTGCTTTGATGCACGAGCTTGCCCTCGGCGATGATCCCGACGTCCGTGCAGAGTCTTTCGACAATCTCCAGAACGTG
>CAZHBL010000143.1:6062-10279 GCA_964530105.1 uncultured Pirellulales bacterium
GGCATCTGATACATGCGTCCGATGAAGGTCAGGTATTCGGAGCCCGTAAGATTATCGAACAGTGCCAACTCTTCCGGCACGACTCCGACGCGCCGCTTGACTTGCCTGGCTTTCTCAGAGTCGCTCGTGTCCTCGCCCAGGATGCGCATCGAGCCGCTCGTGGGTGCGAGCAGGCCAGTGAGCATTTTGATGGTGGTGGATTTGCCCGCGCCATTGGGGCCGAGAAAGCCGTAAAACTTGCCGGCTTCCACGCGCAAATCAAGGCCGTCCACGGCACGCAAATCGCCGAAGCAGCGGGTCAGTCCGTTGGTTTCGATAGCAAGTGTCATAAGGACGCTGAGTCTATCGTCCCAAAGCTATAAAAGCAAGGCGTTTTTATAGCTCGTTTCCGTTGAAATTCCTGCCGGTATCGAATCATGAATCCCGTGCTCGGTGGCCTTCCTGACGGCTTACTGTGCGTAGCTGTCCATCTGCTTGCCGGACATCTCTCTGAATTCCCTTTGACTCAGAATAACTGCGCCATCTTTAAATAATACGTGAACCTGTGCTTTGGCTGCAATGTTACAGAGCACATCGTATGCAGACTCTTTAGTTATATTCATTGTAATTAATGGCGGCTGCCAAGTGCCCTCAGACTCAATCCGAACAGGCGGGGCCTTCTCGCCCAGCCGGTGTTTCAACATCTTGTTGAACATTTCGACCACATCGGCAAGATTACAGTCAATATATGTAGATTCGTACCCAGTCGTTCCAAGCAGGCAACTCCTGACTCCAAGCTCCGACTCAGTAGGGTCAGCGATGATGTATTGTTGTTCGTCCAATGGCGGCAGGAGATGACCCGCCTTCAGGGAAACAGGCCCAATGAGTCTGCCTGTACTGCAGGAGCGCAGGTAGAATGTGTCGGATGGTTTGGATGGTCTACAACCGAGGATGCCCAGACCAATCACTCCGACTGCAATTATTGCTGTAATAGCATATTTTTTCATTTGCTTCTCCTAATAAAAAAAGCCCTTAGCGATATACATGGCATTTCTTGAAAAAACCTCGTCAATTACATTCTGCGTTTTCTTTTCCGCCTTTTACCCGCATACTTGGCGTCAACGAAAATGTAAGTTGATGTCGTATACTGAAAATAAATCCGCCGGTTGATTATATTATACGCTGCTACAGCGGGATTTGCAAGAAAAAAGGGAACATGAACAGAACAGCGAAGCGAATCAGGGCAGACCGAAAAAGCTTTTGCTGGTGGCTGTGGCCGCCCTGGCTAAATCTTTTTCGTCCATCTCTTTCAGCACTGCCAAGAAGTGGGCAGTGTGGACCATCAGGGCCGGCTCGTTTATCTTCTGCTTTCGCATCGGCTCCGGCGACATGTAAGGGCAGTCCGTCTCCAGCATCAATCTGTCCGGCGGCACAACCAAAGCTGCATCGCGGGCCTTCTCGGCGTTTTTGAATGTAACTGCACCGGTAAAGGAGATATAAAAGCCGTGGTCGAGGACAATCTTTGCCTGCTGGGCCGAGCCGCTGAAGCAGTGAAAAACCACGCCCTTAAGCCGCCCTTTTAAACTGATGAACTGCTCCAGAATATTAATTGTTTCGTCAAACGCCTCCCGGCAATGAATAATCACGGGCAGATTCAAATCCCGGGCAATTTCCAATTGGGCCTCGAAGGCCCGCCGCTGGTCCTGCCGGGGTGAGAAATCATAATGAAAATCCAGCCCCGTCTCGCCGATGGCGACGACTTTTTCGCTTCGGGCAAGCTCTTTAAGTTCGCTCATAGTGTCGGCCGCGACATCTTTGGCATCGTGCGGATGAATCCCGACGGTAGCATACATGTTCTCGAACCACTCGGTTAATTCGATTGCCTCTCGGTTATGCTGCGGATCTGTTCCGACGGTTATCCACCCAACAACGCCCGCCGCTCTGCTGCGTTCAACAACGGCCTCGATATCGCCAGCCAACTGTTCGAATGTTAAATGACAATGTGTATCTATCAGTTCCATTATTCACCAGTTAAGATGTCTCAAATTCGTTCTTATGTTGCTGCCACCATTTCTTCCAGTATAGTATATACTCTTGTTCGTTGTCCTGATAGTCCTTTTGCCGGTCTTCGAGTTTCTTTTCGATACCACTATTTATGTATTCTCTCGCGGCATCCGGATCGTAGAAATGACGGGGTTCCCATGAGTTTGAGCGGTCTGAATTGATACATTTTCTCAAGGCGGAGACGGCCGTACTTCGGATGTGCATACATGAGTCATCCAGCAACTGTATCATCTCAGGAACACTTCTTCTTTCGTATCGTATCCATATTACGTTGGCTATAGCGCTCCGCATCTGTTCACTGTTCTTGACCACTTCGCAATCCAGGGCCTGTCTATAGAAGTCTGCATAGTCAAATCTTCGAACGCCTCTGAACGGATAAGGGCTACCTTCTTCTCTACTAATCACTGAGCCGTCTTTTAGATCGACCAGAACCCGCCGGGTTGTTGAATCCATCGTCTCTAAGAGTTTTAATTGCAGGCTCGATATGCAAAAATCTCTTATGCCGTATTTTTTAAGTGAATCATTAGGCCCGAAATCAGAAGAATCCGCCCGCAATAACTCCAGAGGTCCTGCAATACCGGGGGAATCATCCAATTGAAAGCTGGAAATGACAGCCATACTTCTTGTTACAATGTCTTCGCAAGAACGCATCCTCTTTATCACCTCGCGTGCTTTTGAAAGGCTGGAATCCATCTTCAAACATCTCTGAAGTGCTTCATTGCTGTCTCGATACGGACTACTGCGAATGTTACGAATCATTGTATCGCCGAGGTAACCAAGCTCTTCTACAGCCTGGAGCCTGACCAGCTCGTCCTCCGAGTCACAGCCCGCAAGGAATTCCGCCAGCAGTTTCAAATTAGGCATTTCGCCCGGATTACATTCGACTACATCAGGCCGAACTCTTGCCTTGCTATGAATTCGATTCAATTTGTAATTCGGACCCGATGCCTTCAAGAAAATCAGGCATACCTCGTTCTCCGATAAGTCAGTATATAGCTCTCCGGGCAGAAGACCTAAAGTCGAATGACTGTTCACAAGGCGAAAAAATTCAATGTTAATAACATCTGGACATTCGCCTTTGGCGACAGACAGGACTTTCGACTTGGCTATCATTTCGTGTAAATCTCCCTGCCCGGGGAACAGATTGCCTTTAGCAATTTTCTCTTGTCGAATGGACAATACCTGAATCTTGCATACTAAATCGGCGTTGGCTTTTGCCTGAAAAGGGCAATTCAAATGCCAGCCGTTAGAGCCTGTAGGAAAAGCGAATGACTCGGCCCCGGAAAGACAGAACCATGTACAAATAATAACACATGGCACTATTCGATATGAATGGATATCTCGCTTCATAGCTCATTTTCTCCTATTGAATTTCTGAATAGTACCGCCATCACACACTAATACTATTATATATAGCTATCAAGGCCGACAAAACGCCCAGAACTTCCCTCAAATTGACCAGAATACATTGAAATATTGAAACGGCGGAAAGCAGAAAACGGGCAGTTTAAGGCACAAAAGCGTTTTCGTAATGTCTTATCTGATCGGGACCTTTTTCGCCCAGCACGATTGTTACCACATCGAAGCGAAATGGGCGGTCCTCGATATCGTTGGCGGCAAGAAAATAGCGTGCCGCCCGGAGCATTCTGATTTTTTTTGCTTTTGTGACGGCCGACTCGGATGGGCTGAAATCCTCGTTCGCCCTGGTCTTTACCTCGGCGAAGACAAGCGTCCCGTCACTGTCGACCATAATCAGGTCTATTTCACCTGTCTTGCAGGAGAAATTGCGAGTGAGCGTTTTGAGGCCTTTTCGTTTGAGGAATTTCTCGGAGCGTTTTTCACCCCATCGGCCGAGCAGCTCCTTATCCGCCGGCGGCTTGCGTTTGTTCAGCAGCAGATTTCGTATCTCGTGTTTCGTATCGATCTCGTTATCTGGAGACGGTGTGGTCGCTGTGCCGCTGGGCGAGCTTGACGGACTTGCCGCTTCGGTCGCGCAGATAATAGAGCTTGGCTCGCCTGGTCTTACCGCTTCGGATCGGCTTGATATCGAGGACATTGGGCGAGTGCAGCGGGAAGATTCGTTCGACCCCCTCGTTGCCGACCATTCGCCGGACCGTGAAGTTTTCGTTAATGCCCCGGCCTTTGCGGGCAATGACCGTGCCGGAAAATATCTG
>CAZHBL010000144.1:0-4651 GCA_964530105.1 uncultured Pirellulales bacterium
GAAATCGGCGATCTTAAGCAGGCGCTGGAAAATTTCGAGAAGGAAAAAGAACGTGTCAGGGCGATTATAGGCAGTATCGGAGGCGTACCGCAATTTCGCACGAAATTGATGAATGCCTTATTTATCGTAATTATTATAGTGGCCGGCGGGATTTCCATCGTCTCAGGAGATAGATTGCGCCTTTTAATGATTGAGCTGACAACGGTTATGCTGTCGGTAAAAATCATCTATATGATACATATCCAGATGCGCGTTAATCACTTCAAATTCTGGATACTTTCGGCGATCGAATGGCGAATCAACGAAATGACGGTTCAAATAAAACAGCTCATCAAGAAATAGTTTTACAAAAGCACCAACCTTTTTAAGCCGATATTACCCGGCAGATGAAGTTACTTTGGGTCCCGCCGAAGCGTTCAGCGGGGTCAATAGATTACAAAATGGTGTTCGGCTATGTTTTCTTGCTCAACTTGGCCCGGACTTATGCCGATAAAATATCAATAGACTTATGTGTTTTTAGATAAAGGAGATTGTAATGGGGATTCAAGATTGGTCTGAAGATATTATTCTCGTGGACTTGCCCCAGGAGCCGGAAATGGGGGACGAGCTCAAGACGGTCACCGACATGGTGCGCGACAGAGGCGATTGCGAGGTCGTAATCGACTTTTCGAGCGTCGATATCATCACTTCTTCCAGTATATCGAAGCTCCTGAAGCTGCGAAAATTGCTGACTGATTGCGGGCATAGGCTCGTTTTCTGCAGCGTGGCCGCGGCGACCAGAGGGATTTTTATGGTAACCGGCCTTGACGGAATTTTTGAGTTCGCCGACGATAAATTCGTCGCCCTGGCAAGTTTGCAGATGGTTAGCTAATTATGGATGAAGAAATTCTGCGGCAAATTGAGCAGATAATAGGTTACGAATTTTCCGACAAGAATCTTTTAGTTAAAGCATTCACTCATTCCTCTGCGGTCGATAATCGCTTGCTGAGCAATGAAAGGCTTGAGTTCTTCGGCGACTCAGTTTTAGCGGTCGTCATTTGCCAGGCCCTGTTCGATAATTTCACGGATTATCTCGAGGGCGATCTGACAAAAATCAAGAGCAAGCTTGTCTCTCGCGAGACCTGCGCTCAGATTTCCGGGCAGCTCGGCCTGCAAAAATACCTCAAAGTCGGCAAGGGCATGGTCTCGAATCGTGCCCTTTCTGGTTCTCTGGCGGCGGGAGTTTTGGAGACGGTTATTGCCGCTATACATATCGACGGCGGTTTTGATGCTGCCCGTGATTTTATCTTGAGGATTTATGGCCCACTGATCGAGCAGGCCGACGCCGAGCAGGACCATGGCAACTTCAAGTCCCTGCTCCAGCAGTATTCTCAGGAGCAGTTTGCTGCTACGCCCTCGTATATACTGCTCGACGAAAAGGGGCCCGACCACAACAAATGTTTCGAACTGGAGGTGACTGTTGAGGACCGCCATTTTCCAAGCGCCTGGGGTTCGAACAAAAAGGAAGCCGAGCAAAAAGCCGCTTTCAACGCCCTGGTGGAATTAGGCGTCCTCGAAAAATCCGCCGAAGAACCCGCCGAATAGCCGGCAACTTTCACACTCCTTGCTATCTATGTTTAGGGCGTCCCGAGGTTTGGATCAACAACTTCCTCGAATAAATGTTCGGCAAGGACTATCAGGTCCTGGACGTCGACTATGCCGTCACCGAACGGCGTCGGGCCGCTATCACATAAATAAAAGAATTGGTAACTTTCTCAAGCTACCAACTCTTCGAATGTTCTGGGTGTTTTTGTTTCTTTCTAAGGTGGCTTACTGTGCCAGGGCTGCGATTTATTATGGACTCACTACTCGATTGTAAATACGAACATCGTCAATCAGGCCGGAGAAGTAGGTACCGGCCAAAGACATTGCTCCACCTCCTATAACAAGGCCATTTTCCGCAGACCAAAGTTCCGAGAGGCCATCTCTGGCTACCTCTTGTTCATCCACGTACAAAGCACGTGATATGCCATCCCACACAAAGCCCACGCGATGCCATTGCCCATCGGTAACGACTACATCCGAGAAAAGCGGTGATTCATTCCAGCTAACACGACTCAATTTACTCATAAGGCTGCCGTCTGAAGAGTTAATACAAAGCCAATCACAGGCCCCACTTTGCGAAATGATGACCTGTCCAGGTTCGCCGCCCTTGACCCAGACGAGGACACTGAACGGCTGATCGGCTGGATCCATGAAAGATTCTGTCAAAAGACAATCGTCAACTCCATCAAGCTCGATTGCCCCGCCCACTACTCCACCGTCAGAGTGCCATATCGGATTGCCGTTTAAGAATGCATCGTTCTCACGGGCGCTATCGGAAGCAACGAAACCTTCCGTTTCATCCAGTGCCCAGTGTGCTAAAAGGGTAGTATCTTGTACTTCCTTACCAAGATAATCTACCAATGCGATTACATCCTGGAGATCGACGATGCCGTCACCCATGGGTGTTGGACCAATGTCACATAACGATTCGTCTTTACCCCAGTACTTGGTCATCGCCAAGACTTCTTTTCCATCGACTTGGCCGTCACCGTTAAAATCAACGACTGGAAAGATCGGCGCTTGCCATGTACCAGTATTCGTACGAAGAAAGAATAGGCTCGAACCATCGGGTGAAATGTAGGGTAAATCCTCGCTATCATCCGTATTAATAAATGGTCCGACATTTACTGGTTTGCTCCATGCATCGTTTCTTGTTGTTCGCTTTGTCATCCAAATATCAAGGCCGCCATATCCACCAGCCGCCTTATTGCGCATTATGAACATCACTAATCCATCAGGTGTAATGGTAGGCGCGCTGTCAAGATTGGCAGTGTTAACTGGAGGCCCAAGGTTAACAGGTTCACCCCATGGATCATTTGTTGTGGGACGTTTGG
Organism: uncultured Pirellulales bacterium; assembly: GCA_964530105.1. Taxonomy (GTDB): domain Bacteria; phylum Planctomycetota; class Phycisphaerae; order Sedimentisphaerales; family Anaerobacaceae; genus JAFGPJ01. The sequence goes on from CAZHBL010000144.1 coordinate 2,919, forward strand.
TGACCCAGATATCTGACCTGCCATATCCGCCAGTTCTGTAGTTGTAGAATTCAGAGAAATAAAGTTCCAAACCGTCGGCTGTGACACCCGGGAAGGTTTCGTCTGCCCCTGTATTGACAGGAGGACCGAGATTAACGGGCTGCCCCCAAGGAGCATCTTTGGCTGGCCGAGTCGTTACCCATAAGTCTATATTCCCATAACCTCCAGGTCTTTTAGAGGCGAAGTATAATGTAAGACCATCAAATGAAAGCCGGGGAACACCATCAAGATACGGAGTATTTATCGGCCAGTCCAAACACACTGGATCATCCCAGTCATCTTCTGTTGTTTGCCGCGTAGCAAGCCAGATGTCGCTATCGTCCTGTTCGCCAAGACCGCCAATTAACTCAAAATAGAGTTCCAGCCCATCGGTCGAAATGCATGGAGCGGTGTAGGTAGCAGTGGTGTTGATCGGATGCCCGAACTGGAAATCCGCATAGACGGGTGACATGTCGAGATCCGGAAAGAAACAAAGTGCAAATAATGATGTTAATAACATCGGTATTTTAAAAGGTTTCATAATAGACTTTCCTTTCTGCCCGAAGGCAATAGAAGTTTCATAAATTCCATTCTCAAGTTTTTTAAAGGAGAAAATGAGTTGGTTGCGCAATAGAGCACTGGTGAGAGGTTTGAAAATTCTTGGTTTGCCGAACCGGAAAAACCATTCCTGGCCGAGAATGCTTGTGTACCGGCTCATGTCTTCATTGACGTTATCCTCTTCACTAAGATATTTATACTGCTGCGCGCGCCGCAGGTAGTTGTTTGGATCTGTCGGGTCGGCCTGAATCAGATCGGTATAATATTGCACTCGCTCATGGTAGTGCTTGTCCATAATCGCCTTGACTCTCGAATCTTGTTCGGAATCACTACCAATCTTACTGACAAACAGGTTCCTGGCCTCCAACCCTACGTACTTGCTTTCCAGAATTGGTAAAAGAATCTGACGGGCCGCTGTGAGGTCACCCTCTTTAACGAGTCTGCGGGCCTCGGACAGGGCATTCATCTGCCTGGCGTCTTCGGCTTCTGCAAGCCCTACCTGATACCGGTTCCAGATAGAAAGAACGATGATAGTACCAAGCACTACTACCACTGACAAGACAGTCACAGCCTGTGTTCTATTCCTGCGCAGGAATTTTTGAGCCCGATATGATGCACTGGGTGCGTGAGCCGAAACCGGTCTGAGTTCCAGGTGTCTTTCGATGTCGAGTGCGAAATTGGAGACTTCCTCGTAACGTTGAGCCCGGTTCTTCTCTAAGGCCTTCATTACAATCCAGTCCAGATCGCCCCGGATTGTTTTGGTGAGCAAATCGGGTGTGCAGCCGCGACGTTTGGCTATATCTGTCAGCGTTTCGCCAAGAGTACTCAGTTTCGTGGACGGTTTCACAGGCTCTTGTTCACGGATTATACGCTGCATTTCAAAATAGCCTGCTTTACGGAGTTCCTCATCGCTGAACGGCGTAGTTCCCGTGAGTAATTCATAGAGAAGCACACCGAGGGAATAGATATCAGAGCGAATGTCAATACCAAGAGCACTCAGTTCGGCCTGCTCCGGACTCATATAGGCCGGTGTGCCGATGATATGTGCGTAGCGGGTAAAGAGCGTCTTTTCCGTTAACCGTTGATTGGTAGCCTTGGCAATTCCAAAGTCAATGACCTTAGGAACAGGTTTGCCGTCATGATGCTCTACCATCACG
>CAZHBL010000144.1:4661-10263 GCA_964530105.1 uncultured Pirellulales bacterium
TCACGTTTGTTGGCTTGATGTCTCTATGAATAATGCCCTTCTGGTGGGCGTGCTGGACGGCGTTGCAGACCTGAATGAACAGGGCCAGCCGATCTTTGGTGCTGAGATTGTTTTTGTCGCAGTATTCGGTTATAGACACGCCGGTGACTAATTCCATTACGAAATACGGCCTGCCGGTCTCGGTCGCTCCGGCGTCGAGGACTTTGGCGATATTCGGATGATCCATTATGGCAAGGGCCTGTCGCTCGGCCTCAAACCGCGCAATGACGGACTTGGTATCCATACCCAGTTTAATGATTTTCAATGCGACTTTCCGGCGAATCGGCTCGGTCTGCTCGGCCATATAAACCACAGCCATGCCGCCTTCGCCGATCTTTTCCAGCAATTTGTACCGGCCAATGACCGTGCCGGGGCCTTCGGATATGGGAGATTCGTCGGAGATCATACCAGGATCAAGTATAGGGGAATCAAGAAAATCTCCTGCCTTTTCATGGGCTTCAAGTAATGCTTCGACCTTTACTTTCAGGTCATGATCCTTGCCGCATATTTCGTTCAGGTAGGATTCTCGATCTGGCCCTTTTTTGTCAAGTGCTTCAGAAAAAATAGGTTTTATACGCTGTAAATCACTCATAATTCGACTCAATTACAACTTTCTTTCATATTACAATGCGTAATTCGAAGGCATAATGCGCCAGAAATAATCAAAAATTTTTGAAAAAATTATGATGCGAAACTGATGCTTAGTGAAGATTCATCTGAACCTCTCAGAAGCTGCTAATAACGGTAGAAGTCTATTTATTCTCCGCCTGGCTAATTTCCTGGTAAAGCCACGCGCGTCCCAGGGCCCAATATCTATCGGCCGTGCGACGGCCAATTCCCATTATGGCTGCGATCTGGTCAAGTGTCAGACCCCCGAAATAACGCAACTTGATTACTTCGGCGAGTTTTGAATCTTCATTGGCAAGTTTATCGAGGGCTTCGTTTACTGCAAGAATATCATCTTTGGGATCTTCGATGGCCAAAAACACATCACTAAGATCTACCTGCTTATACTTTCCACCATGCCGAATACCTTGCTTACGGCGCGCCTTATCCACAAGAATCCGCCGCATGGCCTCGGCAGCGGCAGCGAAAAAATGACCGCGACTATCCCAGTTCTGGGCCTCGATCTCAACCAGACGAAGATACGCTTCGTGGACCAAAGCCGTAGCTTGGAGTGTTTGTCCGGGTTGTTCTTGTGCCATCTTCTGTGCTGCCAGAAGACGCAGTTCTTCATAAATCAATGGAAGCAGTTCTTCTGTTGCTCGGGGATCACCCTGCTCAATTGCATTCAAGATTCGTGTAACGTCGGCCATAATCGTTCTATTGTCCGCGTTTCTTCATAGGATCAATATATTGTATCGAGAATCGAGTGCCGTCTCACGGAGATTTTTTGAAAATAAGCCCGCCTTTTTGCGTTTAGATTCGTATAATGATTAACAAATTGAATACAGAATACAAAATATAGGAGACCTTTGGTATTTACGATTGTCGATACCTGTGGCATAAATTTATGATTTTTTCTTTTCTTCCGCGTTCACCCCGTGAGATAGTTAAAGACGTTATCTCACGGGGTAAATCAGTGTGAATCCTCCCATAAGGGACGCCTTAGGCGGTGTCTTGGAGAAGACGTTTTGAAAAAACAAAGCCAATGTTAAAATAGGCAAAATGGCGTTAGTTCAGTAATAATAAAGATTTATGGGTGTTTTGTTGTCTTTTGGCGGTTTTGGGTAGCAAGAAACAAAGCCGATTCAAACCCAATCTCAGAGCGTCTCGGCAGAAAACTGGCTGATGTGGCTGGATTATGGTAGTGGCAGGGGGCTTTGGAAAACTTGGCCGGGGGCGATTATTCCGTGACCAGCCATGCGAAAGCGACCAGAACCAGGGCGGTAATCGCCATGAAAATAACGATGGAGCCGAACAAAACGACCGATTCTTTGAGAAAATGGGCGAATCTGATTTTCGGCAGCTTTGTAGTTTTATATACGATGGATATCGCCGCTACCAACGGCAGCAGCCAGAGCATGGAATTCGGAGTTACACCGATATTTTCCGGCGTTGTAAAGGTGGCCATTATAAAAGCTGCTATCATTGACATTTTATTCTCCAGCGGTCCCGGTTCTGCGAAGGTGAGCCCAATAAACGGCGTTTACAATACATAAAAGATTGAGCAGCCCGGCGATGCTCGTGTAAATCTGTCCGATTTCGTTCGGCCTGCCGAAAACGGGATAATCTCCCGTTCTGGTAATTTGGCCGATGACCGCCACTGCCGGCGAGTTCATAAGCTGTGCGAAGTACCATGGTTTTGCTCCGACGGGATTGATAATCCCGATCGAGCCGATATATAAACCCGTAGCGAAAGTAAAGGCGATTGCTACGAAAATAATAATCGCGTGCTTCTTTTCTTTGAGCACTAAATGTCCCCCTCCCGGCACGAACCAGCCCATTAGTCCGACAATTATCAAAAACATGATGTGGCTTTCTCTCGAACGTGGCGCCATTATGATGCAGCCTCCGATTTGACCGGTTTATTGGCGTCCACGGGTTCTTCTTCGGACTTGGCCGGCTTGAACTTCATGCGTTTGAGTATGTTCTCGGGATTGAAGTGAATCACCGCCAGGCTCTGCGATTGAATGTAGTCTTCTCGGAATAATCGAGTAGCCTTCATTTTGTCGAAGTCCTCTTTAAAGAGGCGTTTGACCGAAATGTTCTTTATCACGTAAAAACTGAGGTCCGGCTTGAATTCCATGACCAGCGGCAGGGTCCCCACAGTGTCGCTGTCCTGCGGCACGAGCGAATAAAGCTGATCTACGAACTGTTGATTTACCTTGCTTTCGTTCAGGTAAAACAGCGCCATTGGATCGCCCTGGCTCTGCAGGGCCAATGTCTCCAGATTCGCTTTTGAGATTCTTCGCATGTCGGGATAATTTTGCAGCCTGAACGCGTTAGGCTCGTTCGGGTCGTGCTGCTGCAACTGGCCGTAAAGCTCTTCGAATTTATTAATTGCGCTTGTCCAGCCATCTTTTTTGGCCAGAGCAACGAATTCTTCGGCCTTGCTTTTTGTGGCATCCAGCACGGCGAGTTTCTTCAAATCTTCAGTTATTTTTTCCTTTACCGAATAGATATCTTTGCCGGGTTTTTCTTTGTTCGGGTCGAATTTGAGCGAGCTTATGCTGTAGGTTAGATCGATGCTTTCCGGCTCGGCAGCTTTTTTGGCGTCAATCACCCGCAGAATCGCCATTATTCCGCTTGAGGCGCTACTGTACATGCTCATCATGTCCTTGACCGGCCCGATATTCTCGAACATCCTCGGCTTCGGCACGTCGAACGGCCCAAGTTCGCTCACGGCCAGCTCATCGACGGCAAATACGACCTTGCTCAACCGAACCGGATTCTGCCCGTAGCCCTGTAAAAAAAGAGTCGCCATTTTCTCGTCGGATTGCATATCAATCGGGCTGAGCAGCCCCGTCTGGCCGGTATAGACCTTGATCTTGTATTTTTCACTCAATTGGGCAGCAGCGGTTTTGTAATCGCCCGCCTTTTCCTTGAGCTGCTCGGTTGTCACTTTCGCGGACTCTATCTCCAGGTTTTCCAGATCCTTTTCGGTGAGCGTCCTGGCTTCCTGCAGGATATTCTGTGCCGTGGAATTTATTTTGTCCTTGAAAAGCTGCTCTGAAATGCTGTTTGCAACTTCGGCATAGCTTTTAGTTTTCTTAATCGGTGGCGAGTTGGGATCGTTCGGATCGGACGGCACCTCCTCTGTGAATGAAAGTTCTTTATTTCTATTGTAATAATCTCCGAGCTCGTCCTGAGTGGGCCGTTTTACGATTGTCTTAACCTCGTCGAGTTTGACGGCGATGTATTCAAGCTGGACTCTATCCGGCAGTTTGTACCCGAAACCGTGCGGATTTTCATCGTTTACGGTGCCGGGGACAATTGCCTTGTACTTGTTAAAATGCTCGGCGATTTTGTCTGCGCCCGGCTCATCCTGCTTGGCGGCAAAGACGGCCGTATCGAATTTTACAAACTCAACATTTACTCTTTCTTCCTCGGTGCTGGCCGCTTGCGTTATCTGCCGGGTTGTCAGATCTTCGTTGGAGCAAACTATAGAGGAGTATTGCAATACCGCTAACAATTTACCTAAAGTTGTTAGTATCTGCTGCTCCGGGATTCGCTGTTGTCTGATTATCGCACCGATTCGTTGCGAATATGTCTGGCCTTCGAACAGTTGCGGAATTACTTTTCCGAGCAGTTCGCCCACCTGGGCGTTTGATATTCTGATCCCGGCGAGCTGTGCCTCGTTTTCCAGGAGCAGCCAGTATATACCGGGCGGCACCTGGCGCCTGTATATGTCGTTGATTTGCTTTTCGCTGATTCTGTACTGGTTTGTTCTGATTAATTGTTTGATGCGATTTATCAATGCCGGTGATGCCCTCTGGTCGGAGAACAGCAGTTCGCCAAGGAAGACCCCATGCAAGTCCTGCGATCTCAGCAGAGCATCGGCCCGCAGCATCCTCATGATTTCCAGTTCTCGGCGCGCCAACAACAAGTCGTAATCTGATATCACATTCTTTTGCCCGAAGTGGGCTATCGTTCCGACTCTTTTGTTAGTAAGTTGCCGTAACGCACCGCCCCCGATGAAGCCGAACATTATGACTATTACAACGACAGCCATTACTTTCTTGTTATATTTACGAAACCACTTGACCAAATTCATATCATTGCTCCGGTTTAGGCCGGCCCTAACTTGCCGATCCAGGTTATCAAATCGTATGAGTATAGATAAGTTTGCAGACTTTGCAAGAAAAATAGCCTGATATTGGCCGATTGTGAAGTTCTTACACCCTTCTCAATTGCAAATCATCCATAAAACGGGCGGTCTCATGCTCCGCAACACAAGACTGCCCGTCAAATACAAATGCAAGGACTATCTCGATGCGATTCGGCAATCCAACGACGGGATCCCGTCAACGCAGCGGATTACCAATCGCGTACAACGATTCCATCTTTACCCACTAAATACCGCTCCGAATTTTTAATCTTCAGATTGTACACTTTGCCGACGCAAGGCAATGCTCTTTTTATAATATGGTTGACAGTAACAGGGCCCTCTAAAGAGACCAGTTTCGAGCCGCTCGTCAGCTCCTGCACCGGAGTCCACTGTCCCGAATCGAGCAGGAAGAAATGTATGTCGGCAACGCTGATCAGATTTCCGGTTTCCAGCACGATATCGTAGCACTGCCACGGCCCTTCAGACTCATTATGCTCAGTGATACCGTTAATTTCATGTGAGCAGACAGTTCTACTTTGGGAGGCTAATGTACGGAAACTGAGTGGTTTCTGAACCATTTGCCCGGGGACAACCTTGGAGACCTGAACTAATGCACCATCGACCCAGACGAGGGTGTCGGCGGGAAAACACTGCCGAGCACTTGGTTTTGTAGGCTCCCCTCCGCCATCGTGGCAAAGCAACGAATCTAATCTATCCTTTGGCTCACTTCCAATCGTCGGCATGTCGCCTATTCTTATGTCGCCGCCGTTCCAGAAAGTGTAGATGTTATCA